>JBEPYM010000028.1:0-28699 GCA_041641375.1 Paenibacillus sp. | reverse complement strand
GTCAGATGTTCAACAGACTGCTCACTGCCTGTGTATCTACGGATACCATCACTTATGGTGATTTAACCGCGTAAGCCATGCGGAGCTAACTTGATATTCAAAAAAAATAATACTCGCGCCATTGATTAGATCGATAGAATGGCAATGAAGCAAGGCAGCCGGGAATCTTCCCGGCTGCCTGTTTTTGCTTTCGCGGCAAGCCGTACTGCAATCATCCAAGCTTCACCACATGCTCGGCAGTGCGGAAAGCAAGCGCGAGTATCGTTAATACCGGGTTCACTCCTCCGTTCGTCACATGAAGGGAGCCGTCCGCAACCCATAGATTGCGGTAGCCGTGAATTCGGCCGAATGGATCGGTGACGGAGGTCGCAGGGTTGTCCCCCATTCGCAGCGTGCCTGCCTGATGCTGCCCCGCGCTTAAGCTGTCGCCTGGTCTGGTTCGCCAGACGCGCCGAGCTCCTGCTGCCCGGAGCCAGCGCTCTGCCTGCTCCGAGAGCATGGAGGCCGCGCGAATGGATTCGGGATGAACGCTCCCGGACAGCTGGGCTACAGGGATACCATACCGATCCTTGACCGTTGGCGAGAGGCGGACTCTCGATTCAGCTGTAGGAATTTCTTGAATGGGCCCTTGCACATGACTTGTTCGGGAGTAGGTTTCGGCCATCCGGCGCTTGCCTTCCAGCCCCCACCGCATACCGCCGGGCTCAAGGGCTCGATACCAATGAATAAGTGGAAGGCGGACAAATTCATTAGCCAGCAGGCCGCCGCCGATTACTCCGTCGTTTCCATGCTCATGCCGCAAGGTAGCGATGCTTACGCCAGGACCGAGCCCATCCTGAACAGGGTCATCGAAGAGTCCGTATGCGCCGGAATAAACATGACCCTGCAGATAACGGCCAACCTGGTCGCTGCGGTTGCCGATTCCGTCGGGTTCTGCAGCAGTGGAAGAATGGAGAAGAAGTCGTGCGCTCTCGATCGCGCCTGCAGCTACGATGACGTGACCACCTTTGACATAACGTCGTTCCCGGGAATCTGCCGCTTCCTGGATGAGATGTACACCGACAGCGAGCTTGGCTCCTTCGGTTTCGATTCGCTCGGCCATCGTATCGCAGATCAGATCGCAATTGCCGCTGGCAAGTGCTCTGACAAGCATCGTGTTATGACCGCCATTCTTGCTGTCCGTAGGACAGGAAAAGCCAATACATTCACCGCATCGACCGCATGCGGGGCGTCCGTCACGTTCGACCGAGTTAATGAGCAGTGGTACGGGCCCAGTACTCCAGCCGAGCTTAGCGGCACCCCTGGCAAGTATTTGAGCCTCCAGCGTCGCGGATAACGCAGGCATGGGGAACTCCCTCCTTCGCATCCCCCTGCCATCGTGCGCGCTAGCGTCGCCAGAGACGCCAACCTCCCATTCCGCACGTTCATAGTAAGGCTCTAGCTCTGCGTAACCGATGGGCCAATCGTGGAGTGAGCTGCCGTCCGGGACGCCGTACCGGCTGGCCATTCGGAAGTCATCGGAGTGAAACCTCCAAGCCTGCGCACCGTAGACTCGAGTACCACCGCCTACCGTCATGGCATTATTATGGTAGTCTCGTTCGAAGGGTGCGGTTTTATGTTCATGCCCGCTTGACGTAAGGATGGTTCTTGGGAAACCGTGTAGATCGGGACCCGTATTATGACCGTACTTACTGAGCCGGTGATTTCGAAGATGATCGCCTCCGATCTCATGATGCCGCAGCCAGCTTCCCCGTTCAACGACAAGCACCTGCAGTCCAGATTCGGCCAATACGGCAGCTGCTGCCGAGCCTCCTGCTCCGGCCCCGATCACGATCGCATCGTACGTATCCCGAAGCTCGCTGAGGCATTTCACACGAAGCTCACGCTCGGGAACAGACGGCTTGCTGCTTCCTGCGAAGCCCTGGCGGAAGCCAAGCATGCGCCAGGATACGCCTTCTCGATTGCCTCCTGCTTCAGGGATACCGTAGTACCCTTCCGCCGTTAAGTCCAGCAATACCTCAACAAATTTTTTTGAAGAGACAGGCCAATTCAAGAGTCGGACCTGTTCAGCATCCCTAAGAATTGTATCCTGCTGTACTCGCAGCAGATCCTCGAATGCTCGCTGATGACGGGAGAACGCCTCTGCTTGAAGCGCCCTCATTCCGGGAACGAGAAGGTCCTCCCAAGTCGAAGCGTATTGAAGCGCGTGTCGACGGAAGTATTCCAATGCCCCGCTGTCCGAAGCAGAGGGCCAGGCGTCTTCAGGTATCAAACGGTCTGCAATCGCTTTCAAAATAGAATGATGATCGTCGATAAATGTGCTGTTGGGAGTGTTCGGCATTGAGTTATCTCACATCCTGCTTAGTTGGACTAGATCAATTTCGTTTCTACTCCAAGTTTATCACGGGTGCCCGTTGGCTTCCACCATGACTTACTCGGACCGAAAGGATGGGACCCCTCAAATCATCCGTATGAAGCCTTCAATTGAAGGGGAATACTACCAGCTATACGCATTTTTTGCGAGCCGGGGAGGGTGACGACATATGACACTCAGCATCGTGTTGATGGTCATTCAGCTGTTTTTTGCGATTGTAATCGGATTGTATTTCTGGAATTTGCTGCGCAATCAGCAAAACAATAAGGTGGCGATTGACCGCGAGTCGCGCAAGGAGATGGACAAGCTGCGCAAGCTGCGCTCTATCACGCTCTCCAAGCCGCTCTCCGAGCGCACGCGCCCCGCGACCATGGAAGATATCGTCGGCCAGAAGGAGGGCTTGCGTACGCTCAAAGCGGCGCTCTGCGGGCCTAATCCGCAGCATGTTATTATTTATGGACCGCCGGGTGTCGGCAAGACGGCTGCGGCGCGTGTCGTTCTCGAGGAAGCGAAGAAAAATCCGGATTCCCCGTTCCGCAGCGATGCGAAGTTTACGGAGATTGATGCGACGACCGCCCGATTTGATGAACGCGGTATTGCCGATCCGCTGATCGGCTCCGTGCACGATCCGATCTACCAAGGTGCAGGCGCGATGGGCGTTGCCGGCATTCCGCAGCCCAAGCCTGGGGCGGTCAGCAAGGCGCATGGCGGTATTCTGTTTATCGATGAGATCGGTGAATTGCATCCGATTCAGATGAACAAGCTGTTAAAGGTGCTTGAGGATCGGAAGGTTATTTTTGAAAGTGCGTATTACAATTCGGAGGATCCCAACACACCCAGCTATATTCATGACATTTTCCAGAATGGATTGCCTGCCGACTTCCGTCTGGTCGGGGCGACGACGCGTACGCCGCAGGAGCTGCCCCCGGCGATACGCTCCCGGTGCATGGAAATTTTTTTCCGGCCCCTCCTTCCCGAAGAGATCGCGGAAATCGCGCGCAATGCGATTACCAAAATCGGGTTTCCGATATCCGAGGATGCCGTCAATGTCGTGAAGCGATATGCCACGAATGGTCGCGAGGCGGTCAATATTATTCAGCTGTCGGCGGGCATTGCGATCACCGAGAAGCGCAAGGAGCTTCGGGCGTCGGACGTCGAATGGGTCGTCAACAGCAGTCAAATTCAGCCTCGACCGGACCGCAAGGTGCCGGAGGAGCCGCAGGTTGGCTTTGTGAACGGGCTTGCGGTGTACGGACCGAATCTCGGTGCATTGCTCGAAATCGAAGTGACCGCCACCAAGGTATCGTCGCGCGGAATAGGCACCTTCACGATCACCGGCGTTGTCGACGAGGAGGAGCTGGGCGGAGGCAACAAAACGCTCAGACGGAAAAGCATGGCCCGCGGGTCCGTCGACAATGTGCTCACGGTACTTCGCCGCTGCGGCTTCCGACCGCAGGACTTTGATTTGCATATCAATTTCCCGGGCGGGGTGCCGGTGGACGGTCCTTCAGCCGGTGTTGCGATGGCTACGGCGATCGTATCCGCTATGATGGACATTCCGATCAGCCATAAGCTTGCCATGACCGGTGAGGTAAGCATTCACGGCCGTGTGAAGCCGGTCGGAGGTGTGGTCGCGAAGGTGGAAGCTGCATTTCAGGCAGGAGCGACGACCGTAGTCATTCCGAAGGATAACTGGCAGGAGCTGTTTGAAAATCTTCAAGGGGTATCGGTCGTACCGGCGGAACGAATCGAGAAGGTGCTGGAGCTGGCGCTTGGCATTACGGGGATTCGGACCGCGGCGAATGATGCGGATCATTCGATTATGCCGATGATGCCTGCGGCCGATATGATACCGGCAGCTAACCCGGCTTTTCCCGCGCTGCACGCGTCGCAGGATTTTGCGCCGGACTCGGCGCCGGACCGCGGCTGATCCAGGTATTCCGTCAATTGGTGTTTTGATTCCGCATTTGATAAAATGAGGGTTAATGTTTGGCAACAACAACATGGGGGTGCTGATGTTGGCTCAAGGCAAACCGAAGGGACGCCGGATGCCCTTGCTACCGCTGCGCGGTCTGCTCGTCTATCCGAGCATGGTGCTGCATCTCGATGTCGGCCGCGAGAAATCGGTCAAAGCGCTGGAGAAAGCAATGCTCGAGGACAGCATGATTTTGCTGTGCTCGCAATCGGAAATTCATATTGAGGATCCGGCACCGGATGTCATCTATCGGGTCGGTACGATCTCGAAGGTTAGACAAATGCTTAAGCTTCCGAACGGAACCATCCGTGTGCTCGTAGAGGGTGTCGTTCGTGCGGAAATTTTGGAATATGAAGATACGACCGATTATTTCGAGGTTACGGTCAAGGAGCTACCGGAGCAGGAGCAATCGAATTCCGAGGTCGATGCACTGATGCGCTCGGTACTCACACAGTTCGAGCACTACATCAACCTATCCAAGAAGGTCACACCGGAGACGCTCGCCGCGGTGTCGGATATTGATGAGCCCGGACGCCTTGCGGATGTCATCTGCAGCCATCTGGCGCTCAAAATTAAAGACAAGCAAGAAATTCTCGAGACGGTCGACGTTCGTGCCCGCTTGGAGAAGCTGCTCGATCTGCTGAACAACGAACGCGAGGTGCTCGAGCTGGAGCGCAAAATTTCGCAGCGCGTGAAGAAGCAGATGGAGAAAACGCAGAAGGAATATTACCTCCGCGAGCAGATGAAGGCGATCCAGAAGGAGCTTGGCGAGAAGGAAGGCCGGGCAGGTGAGGTGGAGGAGCTTCGCAATCAGCTGAATGAAGCGCAGCTTCCGGACAAGGTGAAGGAGAAGGTTGAGAAGGAAATCGACCGTCTGGAGAAGATGCCTGCCACCTCCGCCGAAGGAAGCGTCATCCGCAATTATATCGATTGGCTGCTGGCGTTGCCCTGGTCCAAGCAAACGGAGGACGACCTCGATCTGAACAAGGCGGAAGAAATCTTGGAGGCTGATCATTTCGGCCTGGAGAAGCCCAAGGAGCGCGTGCTGGAGTATTTAGCCGTTCAGAAGCTTGTCCGTAAGATGAAAGGACCGATCATGTGTCTGGTGGGTCCCCCGGGTGTCGGCAAAACGTCGCTGGCCCGTTCGATCGCCAAGTCGCTTGGGCGTGAATTTGTGCGGATTTCGCTCGGCGGCGTGCGTGACGAGGCGGAAATTCGCGGTCATCGCAGAACGTATGTTGGCGCTATGCCGGGGCGAATCATCCAAGGCATGAAAACCGCGGGCACTCGCAATCCGGTATTTTTGCTCGACGAGATAGACAAGATGGCGATGGATTTCCGCGGCGATCCGGCTGCGGCATTGCTGGAGGTGCTGGACCCGGAGCAAAACAATACGTTCAGCGACCATTTTATCGAAGTGCCCTTTGACTTATCCCATGTTATGTTTGTGACGACCGCGAATGCGCTGCATACGATTCCGCGTCCGCTGCTGGATCGGATGGAGGTACTGTACATTCCCGGGTATACGGAGCTTGAGAAGCTCAGCATCGCGGAGAAATATTTGCTGCCGAAGCAGCGCAGGGAGCATGGCTTAGCCGAAGAACAGCTGACGGTAAGCAGCAGCCTGCTGATGAAGCTCATTCGAGATTATACCCGGGAATCAGGTGTACGGAATCTGGAGCAGCAGCTCGCCTCCATAAGCCGCAAAGCGGCAAGGCAGATCGTATCGGGTGCGACGGAGCAGGTCGTTCTCACGGAGGAGCTGCTGAAGGAGTATCTCGGACCGAGCAAGTTCCGCTATGGTATGGCGGAAGAGCAGGACCAGGTCGGGGTCGTGAGCGGGCTCGCCTGGACCGAGGTCGGCGGCGATACGATGTCCATCGAGGTAACGGCTATGCCGGGCACCGGAAAGCTGACGCTTACCGGCAAGCTGGGCGATGTGATGAAGGAATCGGCGCAGGCTGCCTATTCGTATTGCCGTTCCAAAATCGGCGAATTTGCGCTCCCATCCGATTTCCATGAAAAGAAAGACATTCATGTGCACATCCCTGAAGGCGCGATCCCGAAGGATGGACCTTCCGCCGGCATTACGATGGCGACGGCGATGATTTCAGCTTTAGCCAACATCCCGGTGAGCCGTATTGTCGCCATGACCGGTGAAATTACGCTCCGCGGGCGCGTGCTGCCAATTGGCGGGCTGAAGGAGAAGACGCTTGCCGCTCATCGCGCAGGCATCAAAACCGTTCTGGTGCCAAAGGATAACGAGAAGGATTTGAAGGATATTCCCGAGAGCATCCAAGGTGATCTCACCTTCCATCTGGTTGGCCACATGGATGAGGTGCTGAAAGTTGCGCTTGTACGCTCACCGCTTACACAGAAGGAACCCGAAAGAGTGACGCCGATATGAAAGTGAATGAAGTTGAGTTTGTGATAAGTGCAATGGGTTTGGAACAGCTCCCGGAAGACGCCCTGCCTGAGATTGCCCTGGCGGGGCGTTCCAATGTGGGCAAATCCTCACTCATTAACCGTATGCTCCAGCGCAAGGCAATTGCCCGAACGAGCGCCACACCCGGCAAGACACAGCAATTGAACTATTACCGTGTGAACGGGTCCATTTATTTTGTCGACTTTCCCGGGTATGGGTTTGCCAAGGTATCCAAGTCGCTTCGCGAAAAGTGGGGCCAGCTGATCGAGTCCTATATTTTGAAGCGCCAGCCGCTTAAGCTGCTGCTGCTTATTGTCGACATTCGCCATCCGCCTACGGCAGACGATCAGATGATGTTCGAATGGCTAAAGCATCACAACGTGCCGGTCTGCATCGTTGCGACCAAAGCGGATAAAATCTCGCGTGGGCGCTGGCCCCAGCATGTGAAGATCACGCGGGAGACACTCGATATGGAGCCAGGGGATCCGCTCGTTCTGTTTTCCTCGGAGACAGGGCTGGGACGCGATGAATTATGGGCTGTTATTTTGAATTCATTAGAAAATGAGAGATAGACCGGTGCGAGAAGCATCGGTTTTCTTTTGTTTCCGCTTACGAAACAGGGGATTCCTCGCAACGATTGCGGATTACAGCCGAATATTCTGAAATTTGCTGGAATATCAAGGTTTGACGCTGTGTTAAACGGAAAGCAGTTGTAGTATAATGAATGTAAGTCGAGGTAGAGCAGTGAAACTAAAGGAATAGGGGATTTTCTTATGGCTCAGCGGTTAGCGACTGAATATGTCCAAACCTGTCTGACACTAACGGAAGCAGAGATGCAACGTTTTATTCAACTGTTCTCGGAGAACGAAGTCGCGCTGGAAGAGAAAGTGCTTGACAACGGCAATCAAGAGGTAGTATTTGAAGACGGCGCAGGCAAGCCGGTGGTGCTGTCATTTACGAAGAAGCTGGGGAAATTCGTGGCGGAAGGGTCTTGCAAGCTGAGCAGCCCGAAGCTGGCCAATGCGATGCGCAAAGCGGTGTCCGCATTTAAGGGAAGCGCGATTGTGAATCGAATTTATCCTGACTTTGTCATGGTGTACCAATACAAGAACGGCACTGTGGTGAAGATTACGGAAATATCCGGCGGCAAGAGCAAGGTTGTATATGAGTACAAGGACACGATCGGCCAGCTGCAGCGGATGTACGAGAGCCGCAAGACAGAGGTTGAGATTCAAGTCGCCCAGATTGAAATTGACGAGCTGCTGGATGAGCGCCTTCGTGCGAATTCACCGGAAGAGCTGATTCGGATCGATGCAAGCCTGAAGCAATTGACGCATAAGCTGATTGTGCTGGAAGCCTGATATAGAGAAATATGGAACCGTCCGCGGCGCTATGCCGCAGGGCGGTTTTTGTTTGTCCAGGATATGAAAAAGAGAGATGAGATGTGTATGTTGATCGATGCAGGGGTCTGATCGGTGCGGTGCATTCCCATGGTAGCAAAATGCTACCAACCATCCTCAAAAGATGTAGATTTTCGAGGATGAAGTAGCATTTTGCTACTACATCCATCGTTATTCGTTCGAATTGGAGAGAGGTGGTAACATTTTGCTACTACCCTCAAGCTTCTCGCAATGTATGAACAGAAACTGGATCTTAGCTGTATCCCAAGGATGCCTCCAAAAGACGTACAACCCGCATGAACAAAGGCTTCCGCCCATTTCACGCGCCAAGCTGTTCCGTCATATGTTGCTATCGTGGCTTTCAAAAGACGAATTGCAAATGTTAAGATTTCGGAAAAGCACGGCTTTTTTTAAAAAAAGTATTGCAATTCGTCCGCATAGATGTTATTTTAAATTTCGTTGAAAATCATTTAGGAACCAGGATTCACTCAGGACAACATCCTTGTTGCGAGAGATTATTCCCTCGGGTAGTGAATGACGTAGGTCCTAGCGGATGAAATTTTTCACAAAAATTTTATTCCTGGGAAGGGGGACCGGAAGATGGAATACTCAACTTTCGGAAGACATGTTGCGGTGGACACTTGGGGTGCAGATTTTGAGAAGCTGAACAATGCGGAATGGCTGCAAGCGAATATGATTGAAGCAGCTGAGGTATGCGGCGCGACCGTCCTCTCCGTACAAGCAAAACAGTTTGAACCGCAAGGCGCAACTGTTCTCGTGCTTCTGTCTGAAAGCCATCTCTCCATCCATACGTATCCTGAGAAAGGTTTTGCTGCATTGGACTGCTACACCTGCGGCGAAACTGTCGATCCGCAAGCGGCGATCGATTATCTGGTATCCGTATTGCAGCCGGAGAAGACGTATGCGAAGAAGCTTGTTCGCGGCATGGGCGAACTGCAGGTCGTTACGCCGGAAATGAAAACAGCCGTAGCCACGAAGTAATATCCACACATACCGAATGCTACTAGCATGACCGCGGAGTATAAACTCCGCGGTCATTTTGCATCTGCTCCTCCCATACAATGTACCAATCAAGGACAAGACAAGGGAGGACGCCGATCCGCATGCTACGAAGATACCGATCGCTCATCTGGAGTACCCTTTTGCTTCTGCTATTCGCAGTCACCGTCTTTCAGCTCGTGCATATAAAAGGAGGAACACCGGCAAAAAGCGAAGACGCTCGCTCGCTGCTCTATCAGGTTTCGCTGTTTCAGGTCGAGCTGCTCAGCAATTTCCTGCAAGGCGCGGTGCGCTCCGGCAAGACGGGCGGTCATCTGGATGCGCTTCGCAATGCGGCCTTCTCCGTCTCTTATACCCATGAGCGACTTGCGCTTGCGCATGGAGAAGGGCGTGTGCCGCCGCTCGAATCGGCTGCAGCCATTATGCAATATGTGACCGGGCTGCAGATCGGAGGCGAGCGCAGCTTCAAGAAGGAGGAAGCTGCCGCGGTGAAGGCTGCGTCCGACCGGATGCTGCGCATATACGAAACGTACGGCTTGCTGCTTACCAAGAACGGCGAGGTTGCCGCTTCACAGGCGAAGCGGCTGAAGGAGCTTGATCAGGAGCTGGCCGCCTATATCAAGCAGCAGCTGCTTCAGTAGGAGAATAAAGCCAATAAGCGGTGTGCACACTAGAACGGATTCATAATTTCTACAAAATTTGACCTTAGAATGTCGAGACAACTATGCTATAATGCAAGATGAATCTTTTATTAAGGAAAGCGGGTGAGCCCATGCACATTATAGCCGTAGGTTTAAACTATCGGACTGCCCCCGTCGAGGTGCGCGAGAAGTTTGCTTTCGCCACCGAAGAGCTTCCGCTAGCCCTTGAACAGCTGTCGCGTACGAAGAGCATGCTGGAGTGTGTCATCGTGGCGACCTGCAATCGAACGGAAATCTATGCGGTCGTAGATCGTCTTCATGTATGCGGGCGTTATATTCGCGGGTTTCTGGAGAATTGGTTCGGCCTGCCTCGCGAGCAATTTACGAAGCATTTATATATGTACGAGGATGAGCTGGCCATCGAGCACCTGATGCGGGTAACATGCGGGCTCGATTCCATGGTCATCGGCGAAACACAAATTTTGGGTCAGGTGAAGGATGCCTTCTCGCTTGCTCAATCGTGTCGGACGACGGGAACGATCTTTAACCAATTGTTCAAGCAGGCGGTTACCGTAGCGAAGCGTGCTCATTCCGAAACCTCGATCGGCGAAACCGCCGTATCGGTCAGCTACGCAGCCGTCGAGCTGGGCAAACGAATTTTCGGAACGTTTCAAGGCAAGTCGGTGCTGATTGTCGGCGCAGGCAAGATGAGCGAGCTGACACTGAAGCATCTGAAGGCGAACGGGGCGGCGAAGGTGATGGTGGCCAACCGGACGCTGGCGCGTGCGGAGGAGCTCGCTGGCAAGGTCGGAGGAATTGCCGTTCCGATGGATCGTCTGACCAGTGTGCTGCCGGAAATCGATGTTGTGATTTCATCCACCGGCGCATCGAGTTATGTGCTGAGCGCATCGGACGTGCGTCCGGTGCTGGAAGGCCGCACCTCGAAGCCGCTCTTTATGATAGATATTGCGGTGCCGCGGGATCTCGATCCGGACTTGGCGGAGCTTGCGAATGTGTTTCTGTACGATATCGATGACCTCGAAGGCATTGTGGAGTCGAATCTGGAGCAGCGCCGCAAGGAATCAGCCAAGATTGAAACGATGATCGCCGCCGAGATGAGCGCTTTCGAGCTGTGGTACAAGCTGCTGGGCGTCAGTCCGGTCATCCGTGCGCTGCAGGAGAAAGCGGCGGATATTCATGAAGAGACGATGATCAGTCTGCTGAACAAGCTTCCGGATTTGGACGAACGGGAACGCAAGGTGATCGGCAAGCTGACCAAGAGCATGATGAACCAGCTTATGCATGATCCGATTTTGCGGATTAAGGAGCTGGCTGCAGAGCGCGGCGGCGAAGAAGCCGTTCAGCTTTTTGCCGACCTGTTTGGCTTGGAGCAGCGATTGGAGCAGGCGAAGCCGCAAGGCGAGACTCATTCTCGACGGGCGGATGGCGTCAAGGCCGTTTCCGAAAGCACACATCCGATGTCCTTGACGGCGAAGCTGGCTGCGGCTACCGAGCGGCTCGCCAGAATTTAATACGGGCCGAATCCATAACAAGCGGAGGGTGCCGATGGGATCGAAATCGTGGATTTATGATATGATTCTTTATATATATGCCCTGAGCCTGCTGTTTTATTTCTCCGATACCGTGAGCCAGAACCGGAGCGCGAAGCGGATGGGCACAGGGCTGCTTGTATTTGTATGGCTGCTGCAAACCGTATACATCATACTTCGCCTTATTCAGCATCGGTACATGCCGATGCTCAATTTGTTTGAGTTTCTGTTTTTTTTCTCGTGGCTCCTTGTAACCTTGTCGCTGGTGCTGAACCGCTTCTATCGCGTCGAACTGCTCGTCTTCGCCTTGAACGTGATCGGCTTCACCGTGCTGGCCTTGAACGTGTTTACCGATCCGGGAGTATCTCTCCAGCAGTCGCAGCGAATGCAGGATCTGCTGCTCGCACATGTCGTGCTTGCCGTCTGCAGCTATGCGGCGTTTACGATTGCGGCGGTGTTCTCGGGTATGTATCTCTTTTTGCATCGAAGCTTAAAGCACAAAAAGTGGTATGCCATCATGAAGCGAATGCCCTCTCTCGAGACGATCGATCGGTATACGCTGTACTGGACGACGGCAGGAACGCCGCTGCTTGTGCTGTCTCTGTGTTTAGCTGCCGTGTGGATTTTGCTCGGCGGAGCGGAGGTGGAGGCGCTGTTTGACCCGAAAATGCTGGGAACACTGCTCGTACTTGGCGCATACAGCCATTATTTTATGCTTCGCACCTTGTTTCGTGCGGCCGGCATCCGGCTGGCCGTCTGGTCGCTCAGCTCGTATGCCCTGCTGCTGGCGAACTGGCTCGCTTCAAGCGGGCTGTCCCTATATCATGGGTTATAAGTGGAAGGTTACGTGAAAAAGGGGGACGGGCGGATGGCTGGTGATTCGGCTTACTTACCCGTTATGCTTGACGTATCAGGCAAGAGCTGTGTTGTAGTGGGCGGCGGTGCGGTTGCGGAACGAAGATTGACCGAGCTGCTGGCATGCGGCGCCCGGGTAACCGTCATAGCGCCGGAAGCAAGCGAGCGCATACAAGCGTGGGCGCATGAGGGGAATCTGGAGTGGCGCAGAAAAGGCTATGAGTCCGGGGATGCGGCAGATGCATTCCTTGTCGTCGCGGCGACGAATGACCCGCAAATTAACGCGCAGGTGCGTCAGGCTGCACGGCTTGTTAATGCGGTGGACAGCTTTCGGGATGGCAATGTGGTGATGCCGTCCGTCATACGACGCGGCAGGCTGCACATCGCTGTGTCCACGCTGGGTGCAAGTCCCGCCTATGCATCCATGCTCTGCAGGCAAATCGAGGGGCTGCTGCATGTTGAGATTGAACGCTACTTGGAAATGATGGATACATACAGACGTGAATTGAAAAGGACGGTTCCGGACGCACAGGAGCGGCGCAGGCTGCTGGCAGCCGCGGCTGCGGTGGAGCCGGAGAAGCTGCTGTCGCAAGGCTTTGCCGCGTGCGGATTGCCGGATCTGGCGACGGAACAGGGTCAGGAGGACGACGATGACTAGACGAACAATAACGATCGGCACGAGAGGCAGCAAGCTGGCGCTTACCCAGACGGGGCAGGTGGCGGACAAGCTTCGCGCCATTTGCCAAGAGCATGGACTGCCCTATGAATTCGAGCTGAAAACTATCGTCACTAAAGGGGACCAAATCCTCGATGTGACGTTATCGAAGGTTGGCGGCAAAGGACTGTTCGTCAAGGAAATCGAGCAGGAGCTGCTGGATGGCGGCATCGATCTTGCGGTACATAGCATGAAGGATGTGCCGTCCGAGCTGCCCGAGGAGCTGATGATCGGAGCGGTACCGGTCCGGGTGGACCCGCGGGACGCGCTCATTACAAGAACGGGCTGCGGGCTGGACGAGCTGCCGCACGGCGCGCTCGTGGGCACCAGCTCGCTCAGACGTGCTTGTCAGCTGCAGGAGCGCCGCCCGGATCTGGAGCTGCTGCCAATGCGCGGCAACATCGATACGAGGCTGCGCAAGCTTCAAGACGAAGGCTTTGACGCGATTGTTCTGGCAACAGCCGGGCTGCAGAGGACAGGCTGGGAGGAGCGCGTCAGCGAGTATTTAGAGCCGGAGGTATGCCTGCCGGCGGTTGGACAAGGCGCTCTCGGCATTGAGTGTCGGCGAGCGGACGAGCAGGTGGTGCAGCTCCTGCAGCTGCTGAATGACGAGCGAACAGAACGAACGGTAGCGGCCGAACGCGCGTTCCTCGGCACCTTGAACGGAGGCTGCCAGGTGCCGATCGCCGCTTACGCGGTGCTTGAGCCGGAAGGGACGATCTGGCTGCGCGGCTTGGTCGGTCGTCCGGACGGCAGCGAGATGCTGCGCGGCGAGCTGCGGGGATTCGAGCCGAAGGAGCTGGGCGTTCGGCTTGCGGAAGAGCTGATTGCGCAAGGAGCGGACCGGATTCTGGCCGAGGTTCGGGAACAGACGAGAGAAGGCTGATGCAAGCAAATTCCGAGTCGGGAGGGGCCGGAACATGGCGATAGGGAAAGTGTATTTAATCGGAGCGGGACCTGGGGATCCGAAGCTGATTACCGTGAAGGGCATGGAGGCGCTGCGCTCGGCCGATGCGGTCGTATACGACCGCTTGGCGAGCCCGCGCCTGCTGCAATTCGCCAAGCTGGGCGCGGAGAAAATATTTGTCGGCAAGCTGCCGGACAAGCATATGCTCAAGCAGGAAGAAATTAATGAGCTGCTGGCCGATCTTGCGATGCAGGGGAAGGTCGTTGCGCGGCTGAAGGGCGGAGATCCGTCCGTGTTCGGTCGGGTCGGAGAGGAAGCGGAGCTGCTGGCGGAACGGGGTATTCCGTTCGAGCTTGTTCCGGGCATCACGTCGGCAATTGCCGTTCCGGCGTATGCGGGCATACCGGTGACGCATCGCGACTTCACAAGCTCCTTCTCCATCGTTACCGGACATGAATACCCGAATAAAACCTATAACAAGGTCAATTGGCCGAACCTTGCGCAAGCATCCGGAACGCTTGTGTTTCTGATGGGTGTGGCTAACCTGGAGAACATATGCAACGAGCTGGTAAACGGCGGGAAATCGGACGATACGCCGGTGGCGCTCATCCGCTGGGGAACGTGGATGGAGCAGGAGACGCTCGTCGGGACGCTGCGAACGATCGTCGATCAGGCGAAGCAGGCTGAGTTCCGCTCGCCTGCCGTCATTATCGTCGGCGAGGTCGTACGGCTCAGGGACAAAATCGCCTGGTTCGAGAAACGCCCCCTGTTCGGCAGGCGAATCCTTGTCACCCGTTCGCGCACACAGTCCAGCGAGATGACTGAGGGGATCGAGCGTATGGGCGGGGAGGCGGTCGAGCTGCCGGTGATCCGGATTCAGGAGGTATCGGATGCGGGGGAGCGCGAGGCGTTTGATAGGGCACTCCAGCGTGCCGGTGAGTATGACTGGATCGTGTTCACTAGTCCGAACGGCGTGGACTATACGCTCCGAAGAATGGCTGAGCTGCGAGTGGACATCCGCAAGCTTGGCAAAGCAAGAATTGTCGCAGTCGGTCCGAAGACGGAGGAGACGCTCGCCGCAAGAGGTTTGCTTGCGGAGGTATTGCCAGCCGGCAAGTTTCGGGCGGAGGAGCTGCCCGGTCTGCTGCAGCCGCTCGTGCAGCCCGGTGAGCTTGTGCTGCTGCCGCGCGGCAATCTGGCCGATGAAACGCTGCCGGACAGTCTTCGCAAGCTGGGGCTGAGGACGGTCGAAGCGATTGCCTATGAGAATGTGCCAGAGATGGACCTGAGCGCCGAAGGGCTGGAGCTCTTGCTAAACGGATCCGTGGATACGGTAACCTTTACAAGCTCCTCCACAGTCGTTAACCTGATTGCCTTGCTGCGTCATCAGGGCGTGGAACGACCGCAGGAGCTGCTGGCAGGCTTGAATATCGCCTGTATCGGTCCGGTTACGGCTAAAGCTGCCGAGCAAGCCGGACTTCAGGTCACGGCGATGGCGGAGCAGGCGACGATCGCGTCGCTGCTGGAGTGCTTGCTCCGGCCGGAGATGACGGCCACACTGCGGCGCAAGGGCGACTGAGTGAGCCTACATTCGTTTAAGGAAAGACGAAACAAGGAATGCTGAAAGGAGATGGACAAAGATGGGTTTTCCAATTGCACGCAACCGCAGATTGCGCGGCACTCAGGCTGTTCGCGGACTGGTGCGCGAAACGAGGCTGCACGTCGATCAGCTCGTATATCCGCTATTTGTGGCGCACGGCCATGACGTGAAGGAGGAAATCGGCTCCATGCCCGGCGTCTTCCATTTTTCACTCGATACGCTGGAGGCGGAGCTGGATGACATTTACCGGCTTGGGCTGCGTTCACTGCTGCTGTTCGGGGTTCCGGCCTACAAGGATGCATGCGGCTCTTCCGCCTATGACGATCAGGAGATCGTACAGCAAGCTGCGAGGCTGATCAAGCGGCGGTATCCGGACATGCTGGTGATTGCCGATACGTGTTTATGTCAGTTTACGGAGCATGGACATTGCGGTGTGATCCGGACGGACAGCGTGAGCGGACATGCCGTTATCGAGAACGACGAGACGCTGCTGCTGCTTGCTCGCACGGCGGTATCGCAAGCGCGGGCGGGTGCCGATATCATCGCGCCGTCCAATATGATGGACGGGTATGTTCAGGCGATCCGCAGCGGATTGGACGAGGCGGGTTTTACGCATATCCCGATTATGGCGTATTCGGTCAAATATGCATCCGCATTCTATGGTCCTTTTCGCGATGCCGCTCATTCGACGCCGCAGTTCGGGGACAGGAAGACGTATCAGATGGATCCGGCCAACCTCAGAGAAGCTCTGCGTGAAGCGGAGAACGATGTGCTGGAAGGGGCGGACATCCTGATGGTGAAGCCGGCGCTTGCATACATGGACGTGATCCGGTCGCTGCGGGACCAATTTGATCAGCCGATCGCCGCTTACAATGTCAGCGCGGAATATTCGATGGTGAAGGCGGCTGCGGCGAACGGATGGATCAACGAGAGAGCCGTCGCGATGGAGACGCTGACGAGCTTTGCCAGAGCAGGTGCGGATATCATCATCACCTATTTCGCCAAAGACGCGGCAAGATGGCTACAGGAATAAAGCAGACAAGGGGCGAGGACATAATGAGCGCAGCATATAACGATACGTTCCTACGGGCATGCCGGCGTGAGCCGGTCGACCATGCTCCGGTTTGGTACATGCGGCAGGCAGGCCGATACGATCCGGATTATATGAAAATTAAGGAGAAATACAGCCTGCTGGAAATTTGCAAGCAGCCGGAGCTTGCAGCCGAGGTGACGCTCATGCCGATCCGCAAGCTGGGGGTCGATGCGGCAATTCTGTATTCGGACATTATGAATCCGGTTGCTTCGATCGGGATTGACTTCGATATTGTCAAAAATGTCGGACCGGTCATCGACAATCCGATTCGTTCGGCGGCGGACGTGGATCGGCTGAAGCCGATCGATCCCGAGGGCGATCTTGGGCATGTGCTGGAGACGATTCGGATATTGGATCGAGAGCTCAAGGTGCCGCTGATCTCGTTTGCCGGCGCGCCGTTCACGATTGCCTCTTATCTGATCGAAGGACGTCCGTCCAAAAGCTACATACGCACGAAAGCGATGATGTACGGCGAGCCGGAGCTTTGGCATCGGTTGATGGCGAAGCTGGGCGATATGGCGACCGCTTATTTGCGTGCGCACATTGCGAACGGCGCCAAGGCGGTGCAGCTGTTCGACAGCTGGGTCGGTGCGCTCGCGCCGGGAGACTTCAAGCAGTTTGTGCTGCCGACGATTGAACGCATCTTCGAGGGGCTGGCAGATCTCCCGCAGCCGAAAATCTATTTTCCGGGCGTCAGCTCGGGCGAGCTGCTTCCGATGCTGCGGAGCGTCAAAGCCGACGTCATCGGGCTCGACTGGCGAGTCCCGATTGCGGAAGGAAGAAGGCGGCTGGGCGGAAGCTTCGCCGTTCAAGGCAATCTGGATCCTTACGTGCTCGAAGCGCCGATGGATGTCGTACAGCGTCATGCAGCGGCCATTCTGGATGATGGCTTGTCACAGCCCGGTTACATCTTTAATCTCGGACACGGGCTTTATCCGGAAGCGTCGCTGGACAAGCTGAAGCAGCTGACCGAGTTTATTCATCGTTATTCAACCGATGTACAGCGGAAACGAGCGGGAGAGGTGAGAGCATGAGCGGAGGCGTCACGGGCGTTCTGGTGATGAGCTACGGCACACCGGAAAGCTTGGAGGATGTAGAAGCTTATTACACGCATATTCGCCGGGGCAGACCGCCGACGCCGGAGCAGCTGCATGATCTGCGCAGCCGATATGAAGCGATTGTCGGTGGCGTATTTCCGCTGCGGCAAAATACCGACCTCCAGGTGAGAGGCTTGCAGGATCAGCTGGGCGGCGGGTTTCGCTGCTACCAGGGGTTGAAGCATGCAAGGCCCTATATCGAGGACGGTGTGCGCGCAATGGCTGAAGACGGCGTTCAGGAAGCGGTCGGCATTGTGCTTGCGCCTCATTATTCGACGATGAGCGTCGGCAGTTATATTAAGCGCGCGAAGGCAACAGCCGAACAATGCGGTATCGCGATGCGTTTTGTTGAAAGCTATCACCTGCATCCGAAGCTGCTGGAGGCGCTGGAGCAGCGTATCCGAAGCGCACTGCAGCGGTTTCCGGAGCCGGATCGGGTGAAGGTGCTCTTCAGTGCCCACAGCTTGCCGGAGAGCATTCTGGATATCGGCGATCCATACCCGGAGCAGCTGCTGGAAACCTCGCGCGCGCTCGCCGAGCGCTGCGGCTTGCGAAGCTGGCGGTTTGCCTGGCAGAGTGCGGGACAGACGGGTACGCCCTGGCTCGGTCCCGACATTCAGGACGTCATTCGCGAGGAAGCGACGGAGCATCGGGAAGGTGCGATTCTCGTATGTCCAATTGGCTTCGTAAGCGATCATCTGGAAGTGCTGTACGATATCGACATCGAGTGCATGCAGGTCGCTCAGGAGCTGGGCATCCAGCTGGAGCGCACTGAATCGCTGAACGTGGATCCGCTCTACATGGAGACGCTGGCGGATGCCGTTCGTGCGGAATATGCCCGGAGGTAATCGATGAGAGACGGTGCAACAGGCAATCCTCCCGTGCTTGCCATAATAGGGGCAGGAATTACCGGGCTTTCTGCTGCCTATTACGCTTATCGGACCGCCCGGGAGCGGGGGCTTGAGCTTCGCATCAAGCTGATCGAGCGCGGAGCCCAGCTGGGCGGCAAAATTCACACCTTGCGCAAGGAGGGCTTCGTGATTGAGAAGGGACCGGACTCCTTCTTGTCCCGTAAGCTGCCGATTCTGGAGCTGACCCGCGACATCGGCTTCGAGGACGAGCTGGTTCCGCTTGATCCGAATCACAAGAAAACATATATCCTGCACCATGGTCGATTTCACCGTATTCCGCCCGGTATGGTGATGGGAATTCCCACCGAAATGGCGCCGTTCATAACGACCGGCTTGCTGTCGCCAGCCGGCAAAGCAAGGGCGGCGCTCGATCTTGTGCTTTCGAAGCGCAAGGAAACGGGGGACGAATCGCTAGGCCATTTTCTCGAACGGAGGCTGGGGCGAGAGGTGCTGCAGCATATTGCGGAGCCGTTGCTGGGTGGGATTTACGCGGGCGATGTGTATAAGCTCAGCCTGCGCGCGACGTTCCCGCAGTTTCATGCAATCGAGAAGAAATATCGCAGTCTCGTACTGGGCATGAAGGCGAGCCGAGGCCAATCGGAAAGCGGCGGAACGCTCCCACCGCTGGCCAGAGAAAGCATGTTTCTCAGCTATCGGCATGGCTTGTCGTCTCTGGCAGCGCGGCTTGAGCAAGAGCTGGAAGGAAAGGTGGACATCCTCCGGGAGACGAAGGTGCGCTCCATTCGCAGGTCCGCTGCGGGAAGCGAGATCGATCTGGAGGAAGCTGGCGGCATGTTGCGGTCCATATCGGCCGGGGCGGTTGTTGTAACGCTGCCCGCCTACGCAATTCCCGAGCTGTTTCCCGATATTCCGCAGACGCAGGAGCTGCTGCGAATTCCGTTCGTTTCCGTTGCCAATATTGCGCTTGCGTACGACCGTGCTGCAGTCGGTCATCCGCTGGATGGGTCCGGCTTTGTCATTCCTCGGACGGAAGCTGCTTTTATGACCGCATGCACATGGACCTCCTCCAAGTGGAAGCACGTCGCACCGGAAGGGAAGGCGCTCATTCGCTGCTATGTTGGGCGCTCCGGCGAGGAGCAATGGCAAAGTTTATCGGACGACGAGCTGGTTGGACGGGTACGGGAAGAGCTGGCGAGACTGATGGGTATTCGTTCGGAGCCGTCCTTCTTCGAGGTAACGAGGCTGATGCATTCGATGCCGCAGTATCCGGTCGGTCATCTCGAGCTGATCAACCGGGTCAGGGATGCGCTGAATGCGGATGCCGAGGGGCGGAAGCGCGTATGGCTGGCGGGCGGAAGCTTTGAGGGCGTCGGACTCCCCGACTGTATCCGTCAGGGCCGCGACGCAGCCAAAGAGGCGGTGCAGGCGCTGACGTTACGTTAGCGCACCAGCACCGCCAGCGGTTTGGCTTTTTAACGAAGCTTGGACAAATCGAGGGTAAACTCATTCATGCCCGGGGCAATAATCCCCTTCTCCTGCATATCGCGCAGAACCTGCATCAGGATGTTCTTCGTCACACCGGCCATCCTGGCCAGCTCGTCGTAATTCAGCGCGGTTTTGATCAAAATCTTGGTGCCCATCCGTTGACCGCCTTTATTCGCGAGCTGAATCAGGTTTTTGATGACGCGCGTCTTGGCATCGAGGAACGTCAGATCGTGCACATGCTGGTTCGTATCGCGTAGACGGTTCGAAAGCTCGCGCATAATCGCCATCGAGATATCAAAATTGTTGCGCAGCACATCGATAAACTCCTGACCGTGCAGCGAGAACAGGATGCTGTCCTCAAGCGTCTGGGCGGAGGCTGATCGCGGCTTGCCATCGATCAGGGAAAGCTCTCCGAACGAATCGCCGCTCTGGAAGACGGAAAGTATTTTTTCCTCGCCGGAGGCACTGGACGTATAAATCTTCACCGAGCCTGTAATGACGATGTAGAAGGTTGCGCCAGGCTCCCGCTCGCGAAATAATACCGTACCGCTGCGATATGCTTTGCGGGTGCATATAGACGCTACGGTTTGCAGCTGTTCTTCCGTCAAGCCGCTAAACAGAGTCGCTTTCTGCAAGTACTCGATCATATGTCATCCTACTTTCATTCTATTCAAGCTCTATTGTAACAACAAAGCGATAAAAAAGGTAGGTGCGAAGGTGGGAAATCAGATGCAAAAATATCGTAAAGACGAAAAGTCCCGTGTTGCTTTCGAGCAAGCGAAGGGGCTCATCCCCGGCGGTGTCAACAGTCCGGTGCGAGCCTTCAAATCGGTCGGACTCACTCCCATTTATGTCGAGCGCGGCTCGGGCTCCCGAATTACCGACATCGACGGCAATACGTATATTGACTACATCGGATCGTGGGGACCGCTTATCCTCGGTCACTCCCATCCCGAAGTGATTGAAGCGATTCGAGCAGTCGCCGAGAAGGGGACAAGCTTCGGCGCACCGACCGAGCTGGAGACCGAAATGGCCCGGCTCGTATGCGAGCGGGTTCCGTCCGTCGAGATGGTTCGAATGGTCAGCTCGGGTACGGAAGCGACGATGAGCGCGCTGCGGCTGGCCAGAGGGTTCACCGGACGGCAAAAGATTATGAAATTCGAGGGCTGCTACCATGGTCATGCGGATGCGCTCCTCATCAAAGCCGGGTCGGGTGTCGCCACACTTGCGCTGCCTGATTCCCCCGGCGTACCGGAGAGCGTTGCCGCGAATACAATAACGGTGCCTTACAACGATCTGGAGTCGGTGAAGCTGGCCTTCGAGCGTTACGGCGAGGACCTGGCGGCTATCATCGTAGAGCCGATCGCCGGCAATATGGGTGTTGTGCCGCCGGAACCCGGTTTTCTCGAGGGGCTGCGGCACATTACACAGCAGTACGGCACCGTACTCATCTTCGACGAGGTGATGACCGGGTTCAGGGTCGGACTTCATTCCGCACAAGGCTTGTACGGCATTACCCCGGACTTGACCTGTCTGGGCAAGGTGATCGGCGGCGGGCTTCCGGTCGGCGCTTATGGCGGACGCCGCGACATCATGGAGATGATTGCGCCAAGCGGTCCGATTTATCAAGCGGGCACATTATCCGGCAACCCGCTCGCTATGGCTGCGGGATATACGACCTTGAAGCTGCTCGGCAGGCCGGGTGTCTATGAGGAGCTGGAACGCAAGGGGGCACGTCTTGCAGAGGGGATTGCAGCCAACTCCCGCGAGCTTGGCGTACCCGGCACGATTAACCGCGTCGGCTCCATGGTATGTCCGTTCTTTACCGAAGTGCGCGTGCGTGATTACGAGACGGCAAAAACCTCCAATCTCAAGGCGTTTAATTCCGTATTCGGACATTTGCTCGATCTTGGCGTTTCGATCGCTCCGTCTCAATTTGAAGGATTATTTGTCTCCGCTGCTCATACCGATGAAGATATTGAGCTGACCATTGAGGCCCACCGCGAAGCGCTGCGCCGCTACATCGGATAAGCTCAGAAATAAGCTTGATGACGATCGAAGCTCCTCCTGACAAAAGTTGCAGGTATGTAGGCCGCGCTTGGCCCATATACATGTACGGACGTGATTTTGAAAGGAGGAGTTCGTGTGTCGGAACAGCCAGCAGGCTTGCGATTTGATATTTATGAGCGGGTAACGCTGTCGGATGATGTGCCAGGGATACGCGATCTTGAAGAAATTGAGCTGGTACCGCGCATCGAGGTGCTGCCGCAGGGAGATCAGGCGATTCTGAAAGGTGAGCTGCTGCTGTCCGGGGTATATGCGCCGGAAGGCAGTAGGGAAGCAGAGGGCGGAGAGCGCTTAACTCACTACATACCGGTTGAAATTACGCTGCCCATGAACCGTGTGACCGATCTGTCCGAGATCGCCGTAGAGATCGAGAACTTCGATGTAGAGCTGCTGTCTCAGCGTAGCTTGAACGTGACCGGCATTCTGTCCCTGCATGGGGTCGAAATGGTGACGAGCGCGCAGCAGTCGTGGAGAGAAGAGGATTTGGTGTTTACCCACCGCGCGGAGGAGAAGGAGAATGCGGGTGAACGCGCTTCGGCCGTTCCGCCTCAAGAGCCGCAAACCTTGCCCGCTCAGCAGCCGCAAGCGGCCAACGCGCAGCAGCTACCGGTGGTGGCTCCATTCCAGGCGCAGACGGTGACAGAACCGAACGTGAATCCGGGCTTCGTCTCTCCGTTCATACCGGTGGCGCCACCCGCAGAGACGGTTGTGAACGCATCTGCCGAAACCTTCTTCACGGAGTCGGCGAATGTGCAGCCTGCTGCCTTCCAGCCGCTTGCAGCTGTTGTGGTGGACGAGAAGAAGGAGCCCAAAATCGCCTTCTCCGCAGCCAAGGAAGCTTCCGCGCCTAACGCGGTTCAGCCGCTCGGAGGACTCGAGACGCTGATTGGGAAGCAGGCTGCGACGCAGCAGCAAGCGCAGCAGTCCTCCAAGGGTAATCAGCAGCGCGCGCAGGAGTCTAGCGACGAGCCGGTCGTCAAGGATGCGCTCCAGTGGAAGAAGCTTTTCCTTCGTCAAGAAGAGGAGTCCGCCAGCTTCAAGCGCGTAAAGATGTGTATCGTCCAGAAGGAAGAGACGATCGATTCCATCGCGGAGCGCTACAACATCAGCTCCAGGCAAATCGCGCTGTACAACAGGCTTGGTGATGCAGCCGTCCAGCAAGGTCAGATCATCTATATTCCAAGCTGACGCTTGAATGACAGAAACGCCCCGCTCGTTACCCCCAGGTAACGAGCGGGGCGTTTCTGTTGCGGAGGGTTCATGTTATGCTTCTGTCAAACTTTAGTACAGGTTAAATAAAAAGCCGAGAAGAGCGAGAAAAAGCACAAACAACACCAACACGTCAAACGGATTGGGAAGAAGCAGCGTGCGGACGAATTGGATGCAGATAAGAGGAAACAGGACGGCGCGGATGGTGAGTCGGTATTTCCACCAAATACGCTGCATAAAGGCACCTCCATTCGGAACGGCTTCGCTCCTACATGTTTATGCGAGGTGAAATTGGATATGCTGAGTCGTACAGGGGAATATTGACGATTGAATGGAACATCGGTATGATAGAAATCATTAGCATCTGATCCATAATCGGACGAAGATGCGGAGGAGTAGAACGTCGGTACCCGACAGAGAGCGAAATCCAGAGGCTGGAAGATTTCGCGGGAGCGCCACGATTCGAAGTCGCCGCGGAGTCGCTTGTCTGCAAGCCGGTTTGCCGCCGTTATCCGGTCCAAAGTGTCGTCGCAGGACGTTTTCGCGGCGAAATGAAGGTGGTACCACGGAAGCTTGCCTTTCGTCCTTTGCGGGCGAAGGGCTTTTTTTAATTGTAATCAGGAGGAGAACCGACATGACGGAACCGAATGCTCAGCCCGGCCTATCGATGCCGACAACTTATGATCCGAAGGAAGCCGAGAACAAATGGAATGAATATTGGAAGACGAACGGTTTTTTTGAAGCGGGCAAGCGTCCCGATGCGAAACCCTATACGATCGTCATTCCGCCGCCGAATGTGACGGGTGTGCTTCATATCGGGCATGCGCTCGATTTTACGTTGCAGGACATTCTGATTCGTATGAAGCGGATGCAGGGCTTCGATGCGCTGTGGCTGCCGGGCACCGATCATGCGGGAATCGCAACGCAGGCGAAGGTCGAGCAGCAGCTCCGCCAGGAAGGCGTCAGCCGTTACGATCTCGGCCGGGAGAAATTTCTTGAGCGTGTATGGGAGTGGAAGGAATACTCGCAGCGGACGATTCACGAGCAATGGACCAAGATGGGCTTCTCCCTCGATTATTCGCGCGAGCGCTTTACGATGGACGAGGGGCTGTCGAAGGCGGTCAGGGAGGTGTTCGTACGGCTCTATGAGAAGGGGCTCATTTATCGGGGCAACAAAATCATTAATTGGGACCCGCAGGCACGTACCGCGCTCTCCGACATTGAGGTTGAATATAAAGAAGTGCAGGGCGCGCTGTACCACCTGCAGTATCCGCTGAAGGACGGCTCCGGCACCATTACGGTTGCGACAACGCGTCCGGAGACGATGCTCGGCGATACGGCGGTTGCGGTTCATCCGGAGGACGAGCGTTACCGGGATATGATCGGCAAGCTGCTCGTGCTTCCGGTCATCGGCCGCGAGATTCCGGTTATCGCCGACGAATACGTGGAGAAGGAGTTCGGCTCCGGAGCGGTCAAAATTACGCCGGCTCACGATCCGAACGACTTTGAGGTCGGTTTGCGCCATGAACTGCCGCAGGTGCTCGTGATGGATGAGAGCGGCACGATGAATGCGAATGCAGGCCCCTATGCCGGTCTGGATCGTTTCGAATGCCGCAAGAAGCTCGTTGCTGATTTGCAGCAGGCAGGCGTTCTTGTCAAAATCGAGGAGCATGTGCATCAGGTCGGACACAGCGAACGCAGCGGCGCTGTTGTGGAGCCGTATTTATCAACGCAGTGGTTTGTACGGATGCAGCCGCTTGCGGATCGTGCAATCGAGACGCAAAAATCGGGACAGGGCGTAACCTTCGTTCCAGATCGTTTCGAAAAAACGTATATGCATTGGATCGAAAATATTCGCGATTGGTGCATATCCCGGCAGCTGTGGTGGGGACACCGTATTCCGGCTTGGTATTGCGACGACTGCGGAGGCATAACGGTGGCGTCGGAGGAGCCTTCCGCGTGTGCGCACTGCGGCTCGACGAAGCTGAAACAGGACAACGATGTTCTGGATACGTGGTTCAGCTCCGGCTTGTGGCCGTTCTCGACGCTCGGCTGGCCGGATGACAAATCGGGCGATTTCAAGCGCTACTATCCGACCGATGTGCTTGTTACGGGATACGACATCATTTTCTTCTGGGTTGCCCGCATGATTTTCACGGCGCTCGAGTTTACGGATCGGGTCCCGTTCAAGGATGTGCTGATTCACGGCTTGGTGCGGGATGCAGAAGGTCGCAAGATGTCGAAGTCGCTTGGCAACGGTGTCGATCCGCTGGAAGTTATCGAGAAATACGGCGCCGATGCGATGCGGTTTATGCTGTCGACGGGCAGCACGCCGGGGCAGGATCTGCGCTTCCGGTGGGAGCGTGTGGAGCAGGCGCGCAACTTTGCGAACAAGATCTGGAACGCCTCGAGGTTCGCGCTCATGAATCTGGAGGGTGTCCAAGCAGCGGATATCAAGCTAGAGTCGGCGAAGCTAAATACGGCGGACCGCTGGATCTTGCACCGTCTAAACGAAACGTCGCGCGATGTGACCAGGCTGATGGCAGCGTACGAGTTCGGCGAAACCGGCCGTCTGCTGTACAATTTCATCTGGGACGATCTGTGCGACTGGTATATTGAATTTGCAAAGCTGAGCTTATACGGCCAGGATGAGCAGGCGAAGCGAAGCACACAGTCGGTGCTTGCGTATACGCTCGATCGGACGCAGCGGCTGATTCATCCGTTCATGCCTTTTATCTCGGAGGAGATCTGGCAGCATCTGCCGCATGAGGGCGAGACGATCTCGCTTGCAGCGTGGCCGACGTATGATGCGGCGTTGGAGGCGGACGAAGCGGTTCGTGAGATGAACCTGCTTATGGATATCATTCGTGCCGTCCGCAACATCCGCGCCGAGGTCAATGCGCCGATGAGCCGGAAGGTCGAGCTGTCGATCAAGCCGGGCACTGAAGCTGTTCAGTCGGTGCTGGAGCGCAACCAGGACTATCTCGTCCGCTTCTGTGGAACGTCGAAGCTGACGATTGACGCGGGGATGGCGGCTCCGGAAAAGGCGATGACGGGCGTCGTAACCGGGGCAGAGCTGTTCCTGCCGATTGCAGGGCTGATTGACATCGAGCAGGAGATCAGCAGGCTCGAGAAGGAGCTTGTTGGCTTGAACGCCGAGGTGGATCGTGTAGATCGGAAGCTTTCCAACGAGGGCTTTGTGGCGAAAGCTCCCGCTGCCGTTATCGAGGAGGAGCGCCGCAAGCGCGACGATTATATGGACAAGCGCGACAAGGTGCTGGCGCGTATTGCGGAACTGAAAGGATAGAACGATTATGGAGCTTGAACAACAGGGCTGCTTCCGTACGGCGGAAGAGGCGATCGCGTGGGTGACGAATCTTGTTCGCTTCGGTCCGAAGCCGGGGCTTGCCCGGATGGAATGGATGCTGGAGCGGCTCGGCAACCCTGAGCGCAGACTGAAGTTTATTCATGTGGCGGGGACGAACGGCAAAGGGTCGGTGTGCGCATATTTGACCAAGGTGCTGACGGAAGCCGGTTACGACGTCGGCACCTTCAACTCGCCCTATCTGGTGCGCTATACCGATCGAATACAGGTGAACGGGAATGATATCGGCGCTGAGCCGCTGCTCGCCATTATGAATCAAATTAAGCCGCTGTGCGAGGAGCTGGAGCAGAGCGAGCTTGGCCATCCGACGATGTTTGAGGTGACGACGATTCTGGCAATCGTGTTTTTCGCCCGGCATGCGTATCCCGACTTTGTCGTGTGGGAAACCGGCCTGGGCGGGCGGCTCGATTCAACCAATATCGTGGTGCCGATTGTCTCGGTCATAACCAACATCGGGTATGATCATATGGAAGTGCTTGGCGAGACGCTGCCGCAGATCGCCGCCGAGAAGGCGGGTATTATCAAGGCGGGTGTTCCGGTTGTCACGACAGCCGAGCAGCCTGAGGTGCTGGAGGTGCTGGAGCGGGTTGCGGCGGAGAAGAAGAGTCGGCTGTATGTCATCAACCGGGATTTCTACGTAGCGGTCGAATCCAGCACGCTGAATGAGCAGCGCTTTGCGTTCGACGGACCGTTCCGCGCCCTCCCGGATCTCACGATCAGCATGAACGGGCGCCATCAGGTGACCAATGCCGCCGCTGCGCTTATGACGCTTGAGGTGCTCCGTCAATATTACGCGGTCATTCTGGAGGACGAGCCGCTTTACTCCGCAATGCGGGCGGCGTCTTGGCTCGGCCGGCTTGAGCTGGTCGAGGCGGTCGAACGCCCCGGAATGCGCGTGCTGCTTGATGGCGCTCATAACGCAGAGGGAGCAGCGGCGCTGGCGGACGCCCTGCGCAGCGTCTACACATATGACAAGCTGCACATAATGATCGGAATGCTGGAGACGAAGAATCATAAAGATTATGTAAGGCATATACTACCGTTAGCGGATACCCTTGTATTCACAGAACCGGATTTTCGCAAAAAGCTTGACGCAGCGGAGCTGTACCGACTTGCGTCCGAGCTCAAGACGGAGCAGGGGGCTCATGCGGAGCTGCGCTGCGAGCCGGATTTCCGCAAGGCGCTGGATATGCTGCTCGCGTTGGCAGAGCCTGGCGCATTGCTCGCGGCGACCGGGTCGTTATATTTAATCTCCGACGTACGGGCGCGGCTTCACAATATGACCGATACTGACAAAGGATGGTGACGGTTCCTTGCATTCTTTCGAACATGTTCATTTTATCGGCATCGGCGGCTACGGCATGAGTGCGATCGCCCGCGTTATGCTCGAGATGGGATACCGGGTTTCCGGCTCCGACGTAGCTCGTCAGGAGCTGACCGATAAGCTGGCGGCCAAAGGCGCGCATGTGTTTATCGGGCATGATGAAAAGCACGTGCAAGGAGCCGATCTGGTCGTTTATTCGACGGCGTTGTCGAAAGATAATGTGGAGATGGTGGCGGCCGAGCAGTTGAATATCCCGATTATTCACCGTTCTCAGATGCTCGCACGGCTGATGGACCAGAAGAAGGGGGTAGCCGTGGCCGGAGCGCACGGCAAGACGACGACGACATCCATGATTTCACTCGTCATGGAGACAGCCGGGTTGGACCCGACATACATTATCGGCGGCGAAATTATGAACGTCGGCAGCAATGCCAAGGCGGGTAAAGGCGATTATGTCGTTGCGGAAGCGGATGAGAGCGACGGCTCGTTCCTTCAATATCATCCTTTGGTGGCAATCGTAACGAACATCGAAGCGGACCATCTCGAAAACTACGATGGCGATTTCGAGAAGCTGAAGAGCGCATACCGGAAATTTCTCGGCCAGGTCAAGAAAGACGGGCGCGCGGTCGTATGTGTGGACGATCCGTATGTTCGCGACATGCTGGAGCTCGATGTTCGGGCTGTGACGTACGGAATCGAGCGGCC
>JBEPYM010000027.1:0-29230 GCA_041641375.1 Paenibacillus sp. | reverse complement strand
TGGCCGTCATGCCGGCTTCCTGTGCAATCCGGGCTGATTCCTCGTTGTAGATCCCCTGTTGCAGCCACAGCGTGCTTGCGCCGGTGGCCGCTGCTTCCTTGGCAACCTGCGGCGTCGCCTCGCTGCGAACGAAGACATTGACAATATCGAACGGTTCAGGAATGTCGGCTAACGATCGATATCCCTTCTCCCCTAGCGCATCCTCTCCGCTCGGATGAACAGGTATAATCCGGTATCCTCGCCGCTGCATCGCTTCCGAAACGTAATAAGCGGGCCGTTCGGGATTATTGTTCAAACCAACGACAGCAATGGCACGGGATTGCTTCAATATGGACTTGATTTGCTCGCGGTCCGGGTTCTCGAAAGACATGCGGGCACAACCTCCTATTTAAATGGTTCATACGACAGCGCTTGTTTCCCCATGGAGTTCCACACGGTAATAAATTGCTCCTTCTCCACCTTCACGTTCGATTTACCCGCAAGCGGATCGTTAAAATATACGTATTCAGCGTCATAACCGGTCATCAGGACTGCATGCTCTGAATACGTGGTTCGAACGTGCCCGGTCGGAGAGTCCCACTCCACCCAGCGTGCAGGCAGACGGTAATCAGCAGTTGTCCACACCACGACAGGGATTTGGTCCGAAAGCTGCTGCTCAAGACGGTCGAAGGTCGAGCCGGTCAAATCGATCGCGGTCGGAATGTGCTTTTTTAATGTAGGGAACAAGGCAGCATGGTAGATGCCAAGTCCGCTTCCCCCGAATGTAATGTCACCAACAAACCCTGTATTCGGGTTGCCCCAAAAAACAATGCGGCCGGAGGAATCGGTTTGGAGTGGCGTTCTGTCGAATTTCATATCCTTCAACAGTTCCATCTTGTCCAATTTGATCCCGTAATATTGAAGCAGCATCGTCAAACTTGTGATTTCGCAGCCGCGGGGCAGCTCCGGATTTTGCAGCACAAGAGGTGCTTGCAGGATGGACGCTGCTTTCTTAGGAGCAGACGGCACAACAGGCTTTGGCTTGGCAGCGATAGGCTCCGCTTTCGGCGGAGCAGCCTGAACGACGGCTTCCGTCTTTACAGGCTGCGGTGTTGTCCGTGCAGGAGCTGGCAATGTCTCTGCCGCCACAGCCTTGGTATACCAAGGCTGTGCCCATGGCTTACCGCTGATCTTGCCATATACGAGTACGGAGAACAGCCCGCTGGAAAACAGCAGTCCCATGATCAGTGCAAAAGCCAGCCCGTATTTGATCGATTCGATGACCTTCATAATCCCACGCCTTCATTCGTTATGACTGAAGCTGCACATCCGCTCCGAGCGCTTTCAGATGCTCAAAATATTGCGGGTAAGATTTGGCTACATGATGAGCGTCCCGAATCGTTAAACCCATCTTGGAGCGAAGTCCAACGACGGTAAGCGCCATGATGACGCGGTGATCATAATGCGCGTTAATCTCTACGCCGCCCTCCACACCTTCCGGTCGACCATGCACAATAATTTCACTTTGCCGCTCCTCGACATGGGCGCCGGCCTTGCGAAGCTCATTCAGGTAGTCGGTAATGCGGTCGCATTCCTTGTAACGCAAATTTTCGACGTTATAGAATCGAGAGGTGCCTTTTGCAAATACAGCCGCGGCAACCATAGCCAGCACACCATCAGTGAAGTGATCGCCGTCGAACTCTACCGCCTGCAGCATGCCGGTGCCCCGGACGTGTACGATCCCGTCCTTATGTGTGAGCGGCGTACCCATCGCCCGCAGAACGTCGACCACAGCCCGTTCTCCCTGCTTGCTGTGCTCCTCGAGCCGATGAATGGTCACATCGGATTGAGTAACCGCAGCGGCAGCCAGCACGGCAGCCGAACCTGGGTAGTCACCTTGAACCGTGTATTTTTTGGCCTCATATCGCTGGCGGCCTGGTACCCGGAATTCCATCAGATCTTCCGATGCCTCCACACGGATGCCGGCTTGGCGAATAACCTCCAGCGTCTGACCGACGACCACCTTCGATTTGAGATCGCCTCCGGTTACGATAATTTCACTGTCTTCCTCAAGCAGCGGCGTCATAAAGAGCAGAGAGCTTAGATACTGGGACGAAACGGTACCGGATACCTCAATACGTCCGCCTCTTGGCTGACCGCCATAAATCGTGATCGGCAATTTGCCTTGTTGATGATCAATTCGCACATTCATCGTCTGGAGCGCCTGAATCAGGTCGATATGAGGCCGCTTGCCAAGGGAATCCGGATATGTATTGACGAACGTGACGTCGGGGCAAAATGCAGCGACAGACATCAGGAAACGAAGCACCGCACCGGCATTGCCGACATTCAATTCCTTCACGTGCCGCGGATTGCGGCCAAATCCACCGATTGTCATCTTTTCCTCGTCCTCGGTCACTTCGGCACCGAGATCGCGGATGCATCGACGCATAGCATCGCTGTCTTCACTATGAGCCGGATAGTAGATCGTGCTTGTCCCATCGGCCAATGCGCCAACCAGCATATAGCGAGTCGTATAATTTTTGGAGGATAGCGCCTGGATTTCTCCCTGCAGCTTTGCAGTCGGCTTTACAATCGCTTTCATGTTGCAGTCCATCTCCCGTCTGTTCGTGTTTATTTTACAGTCAGTGTACCATATGCACCGGGTGCCTGGGAACTAGGATCAGACACGGTTTGACATCCTGTGCTGCGGTTTCATATGATTAAGTCAACAAATCCCTAATTTCTTCGTGGAGGCCAGTACCTATGAACACGATTATGCCGGAGCTCGTCAAACAGCGTCTTGAAGCAGGAGAAAAGCTCGATCTAGTAGATGTTCGCGAAGACGAGGAGGTTGCCGCAGGAATGATTCCGGGCGCCAGACACATTCCACTCGGAACGATCCCCGAGCGCGTCTCGGAATTTGCAGATGACACCGAGGTCATCATCATTTGTCGCAGCGGCGCCCGCAGCGGCCGTGCCTGTGAATATTTGGACGCACTTGGCAAGAAGGGCGTCACCAATATGACCGGCGGCATGCTGGCCTGGAACGAGCTGCAGCCTTAACGCTGAGCGCTTGTCCATGCCTCCGCGATTTTGCCCGCCGCTTCGTGCGGGGCAAGCTCATCCGTTCGAATGGACAGGTGGGCAAAATCGTAGGCTTCCGCCCGGTCCTGAAGCAGCTTTCGAACCCGCGCTTCCGCATCCCCTGCCAGCAACGGCCGGTTGGCATCATGTTTTACCCTATCAATAATATGTTCGGCTCCCGCCTTGAGCGCTACGACGAATCCCCCCTCCAGCATCGAGTTCCGATTGCGTTCCCGTAATACTGCTCCGCCGCCGGTCGCCAGCACAAGCCCTTCCCGTTGCAGCGCCTTCTCCAGCATTTCCGATTCCAAGTCGCGGAAATAAGGCTCTCCCTTGTGCTCGAACAGCTCCGGAATCGTCATTCCCGCCGCCTCAACGATCAACCCGTCCGTATCGACAAATGTGTGCCCGAGCTTGTCCGACAGCAGCTGTCCGACCGTTGTTTTCCCTGTTCCCATAAATCCGATCAAAATAATATTGCGCTTCATCGATCAACCAGCTCCAATCTGTAGGGAAACAAAAGAAGCCGTCCCCGCTTTGGCCAGCAAAGCAGGGAACAGCCTCAGCTTACGCAAACTATTAGAACCACTGGAAGTGGAACGTGCCTTCCTTATCAACCCGCTTGAATGTATGCGCGCCGAAATAATCGCGCTGTGCCTGCAGCAGGTTGGCTGGCAGCCGCTCTGAACGGTAGCTGTCATAGTAGGCGAGCGCCGACGAGAAGCTCGGTACAGGAACGCCCCGTTTGACCGCTTCGGCGATTACCGTACGCCATGATGTCTGATACTTCTCGACGATGCCTTTGAAGTACGAGTCGAGCAGCAAATTTTTGAGCTCCGGATTGCGATCGTAGGCGTCCTTGATGTTCTGCAGGAAGCGGGCGCGAATGATACAGCCGCCGCGGAAAATCATCGCGATGTTGCCGTATTCCAAGCCCCAGCCGTATTCGTCGGAAGCTGCTCGCATCTGGGCGAAGCCTTGCGCATAAGAGCAAATTTTACTCGCATAAAGCGCCTGACGCACTGCTTCCACGAAAGCGGCTTTGTCCAGCTCGCCGAATGTACCTGCCTCTGGACCGGGAAGAAGCTTGCTCGCCTCTACGCGCTCCTCCTTCATTGCCGATATAAACCTGGCAAAAACCGATTCTGTGATGATGGAGAGCGGGATACCGAGATTCAGTGCGTCCTGGCTCGTCCACTTGCCCGTACCCTTCTGGCCGGCAGCGTCAAGAATGACATCAACCATCGGCTTGCCTGTATCCGGATCTACCTTGGTGAAGATGTCGGTCGTAATTTCGATTAAATAGCTGTCCAGCTCACCCTTGTTCCACTCCGCGAACGTCTCGTGCAGCTCCTCGACACTCATGCCGAGCACATCTTTCAGAAGCTGGTACGCTTCACAAATAAGCTGCATGTCGCCATATTCAATGCCGTTGTGAACCATCTTGACATAGTGACCGGCTCCGTCCGGACCGATATATGTACAGCAAGGGTCACCGTTCACCTTGGCTGAGATCGCATTAAAAATCGGTTCTACGTATGCGAAGGCATCCTTCTGACCACCCGGCATAATGGAAGGTCCTTTCAGTGCGCCTTCCTCGCCGCCGGAAACACCGGTGCCGATAAAGCGCAGCTTCTTCGCCTCAAGCTCCTTGCTGCGGCGCTGCGTATCGGTAAACAGTGCGTTGCCGCCGTCGATCAGAATGTCTCCTTCTTCCAGCAGCGGAACGAGGGATTGAATCGTTGCATCCGTGGCCGAGCCGGCTTGTACCATCATCATTATTTTGCGGGGACGCTCCAGCGACTGAACGAATTCCTCCAGCGAATACGTGCCGACCAGGTTTTTGCCTGCAGCTTCCGCCATTAACTCTTTCGTCTTCTCCGGAGAGCGATTAAATACCGATACCTGATAGCCGCGGCTCTCCATGTTCAGGGCGAGGTTTTTGCCCATGACTGCAAGGCCAACGACTCCGATTTGCGAATTTGCCATCTTGGTTTCCCACCTTTGTCCGATTCGTCGATCTCTGTCAGATCCTAATTCTGGTTACATTGTACCCGATCTACGGCTTGTTTCCAAGCCGCGTCACTAAATCGTCATCGCTCCGAAGCCGCCGTCGACGCGCAGGAACGTACCGGTGACGAAGCCCGACGCTTTCTCGGAAGCGAGATATACCGCCGCTCCTTGCAGCTCCGACGGATCGCCGAACCGGTTCATCGGCGTATGCTTCATGATCGATTCGACACGCTCCGGAGACAAAATTTTGCGGTTTTGCTCAGCCGGGAAGAAGCCCGGAATGATCGCATTGACACGAATGAGATGCGGCGCGAACTCGCGGGCCAGAAACTGCGTCACATTGTTGACTGCGCCCTTGGAGGCGGAGTACGTAAATACGCGCGACAGCGGCGGTCCGGAGGAAACGGATGAAATATTAATAATGCTGCCGCCCTCGCCCTGATCGATCATCCGCTTCGCAAACACTTGGCAAGCGATGACGACGCTCTTGAGGTTGACGTCCATAATGGAATCCCACTCTTCTTCGCTAATTTCAAAGAAAGGCGTCGCGCTGTTTTTACCCGGGCAGTTCATCAGGATGTCGACACGCCCAGTCCAGGCCAATACTTCAGCCAGCACTCGCTCCAGATCGACGCGGCTAGTCGCGTCCGCCTGGAAGACGGCCGCTTGGCCGCCGGCTTCGGCGATCCGCGCGCGAACGACCTCGCACGTTTCCTGGTTGCGTCCAACAACCGCTACGGATGCCCCGTGTGCAGCGAGCGCATCGGCCATCGTGCCGCCAAGTGTGGAGTTTCCTCCGAGTATTACCGCTGTCTTGCCTTGCAAATTAAATAAGTTCATCGTGATTCATCCTCTCTTGTCTGTATCAGGACTGACATTTCTTCTGGTAGGTAGCAATTTTGTCGAAGGTGCCCTCAAGCTGCTCGTATACCTCGGCATAAATCGTGGTGAGCTCGCGATATGCCTGATGATTCGCTTCGTTGACCTGGTGGCGGAAGTTCGACTGTACCCAGGCATGCACGCCGGAAAAGTCGTCCGCTTCGCCTAACGCTACCAGCGCCAGCTGTGCCGCGCCGAGACCGGAGCTCTCAATGGCGTCGGGTACGGTCAGCTCCGCCCCCAGCACATCCGCCATCATCTGACGCCATAGCTTCGAACGCGCGAACCCGCCGGATGCGCGTATTTCTCGTGCGGGTCCCGTCAGCGCCTGCAGGGCGTCGGTTACGGCATTGATGCCATAGCATACGCCTTCCAGCACCGACCGAATCATATGCTTCTTCTGATGATAGAGCGACATGCCAAAGAATACGCCCCTTGCGTTGGCGTTCCAGTACGGAGCGCGCTCCCCGGTCAGCAGCGGCAGCATGATCAAGCCGTCGGAACCGGCCGGAACCTCCGCCGCCAAATTCGTCAAATGCTCGTAAGGATCGAGCCCCAGCCTGCGACCCTCCTCCGCCTCCTGTGTCGCGAGCTGATCGCGCACCCAGCGGAACAATATGCCTCCGTTGTTAATGGCGCCGCCGACTACCCAGAAGCGGTCGGTAAGCGCATAGCAGAACAGCCTTCCGGAAGGGTCGGTAAGCGGCTGATTCACAACGGCGCGCACGGCGCCGCTGGTGCCGATCGTAACCGCGTAAACGCCCGGCTCGAACGCCCCAGCACCCAAATTCGCAAGCACGCCATCGGAGGCGCCTACGACAAACGGAGTGTCCAAGCGAAGTCCAAGCTCAGCAGCTGCCTCGGGCAGCAGCCCCGTCATCACATGAGTGGTCGGTACCGGCTCCGACAGCTGCTCCGGAGCGATCCCGGCGACAGCCAGCGCACCTTTGTCCCAATCAAGCCGCTCCAGGTTGAACAAGCCCGTCGCGCTTGCCAGGGAATAATCGATAACCCAGCTGCCGAACAGCCGGTAAAACACATATTCCTTGATGCCGACAAACTTGCTCGCCTTCGCTACTGTCTCCTTGTCGTGCTCCTGGAACCACATCAGCTTCAGCAGCGGCGACATCGGGTGAAGCGGCGTTCCGGTCCGGCGGTATATACCCATGCCGTCATGCTCGCGCTTCAGCACCTCTACATAGTCGGCGCTCCGATTGTCCGCCCAAGTGATACAGCGGGTAATCGGAGTTCCGTACCGATCGACGGCAATCAGGCTGTGCATCGCCGAGGAGAACGATACGGCCTTCACCTCTTCCGCCGTCACGCCGGCTTTCGCGCGCACCTCGCGCACCGCAGTCAGAACGGCCTGGTACAGTTCATCCGGATCTTGCTCGGCCCGGTCCGGAAGCGGAACGTGCAGCGGATATTCCACCGAGGTACCCGCCAATACGGCGCCGCTTCGGGCGTCAATGACGAGCGCCTTTGTGCTGGTCGTTCCGATATCGGCCGCAATGATATACGGCCTGTCCTTGTGAACACTCATTTCGCCAGATACCCCTCGCTGTCAAATGAAAGCTCATACGGTTCGGATATAATTTCGATATCCGGATGACGGCGCGCCTCCTCAAGGAGCGTCTCCGAAATTTCGATTTCCCCGAGATGCAGCGTATCCTTGATGCGGACCAGCCTGCAAGTCGTGTAATCAAGAATATTGCATGTCTTGACTGCCGCCTGGATCGCCAGCTTGTCGCTTTCCAGCATCGTCGCCATCTTCGTCGGAGCGCATACCGTCGACGTAAGCCCGTTCATATACGTGCCCGGCCAATCCGCCTTGTCAACGAGTCTCCGTGTGGTGAAATCGGCCGTTCCGACGCCGTTGGCATTCCCCTTGGACTCTTTGGTCAGATCGAGCACAATCATCTTCGTCACATCCGGACCGCCGCTTGCGTATGGTGTCGGGTATCTGCCAGTTATGTTCGGGTCCATACCGTCGCCGCTGATGTTTTTGCCGATATAGTCGATCACAAGCACATCGATTTGGCTGAACAAAATTTTGGGGAGGCGCGCCTTCGCTTCTTCAAGCAGCACTTGTTCCCGCTCATACACGTGCTCTGCAGGCAGCACCTCGATCCGGCACGTCTCGTCATAAGCGTTCTCGACTGCAGCCACTCCGAACAGAATCGGCAGCTTGTTCATCATAAGCGTCGCCATCTCAGGCACGAATTCAGCCATATACTTGAAGCCAAGCTGATGACAGGCTTCCGCACCCTTTTGCTTGCCGAGGCCGATCGAAATCATTTTCATAATACCGCTCTCGATTTTCCCCCGGAATGCCGTATGCGGCTTTACCCGATTGATGACAATGATTGCATCGGCCTTATAGGCATATGCGTCAACATATACGGGCAACCCGTTCGCCATCTTGTCGATCTGGACGACCTCCATGGAGGAGCGGATTTCGCATCCCATCGCCTCGGCCGACACGCCCAGATGCTCCAGCACCTCGCGCTGTCCAGCATCCGTCGAACCGCCGTGGCTGCCCATACATGGCACGATAAAAGGTGTCGCGCCCGCAGCCTTCACCGCATCGACCACGGTACGCGTCATTCCCGCAATGTTGGCGACGCCGCGGCTGCCTACGCATATCGCTACTTCGGTCCCCGGCTTTACGCGGTCCATCGTGCCGGGCTTGCGCAGCTCCTGTTGAAGGACAGCCAGCGGATCCTCCAGCTTCGTGCCGTCGAATTTCTGCCGAATTCGAACCATGCGGGGAATCGGGATATCCCGAAGCGCCTTGTTGATGATTTCACTCATTTCTGCCAAAGCCCCTTCCTGCGAATTATTTGCCGAGCAGCTCCAGATGGCGGCCGATATGCTTGCGAAGCGCTTCCGCGTATTCGGCTTCGCGCTCGCTGAGCGTGCGGAAGAAATCGTCCTTGAACAGCGGACGTCCGGCTTCATCCTTCGCCTGCAGCAAAATCCCGTACGTAATATGAATCATCTGTCTCGTATCGTCGTCGTTCATGTACTCCGGCAGCTGAGCGTCTGAGACCTCCGACAACGGCTTGATCGTCGATACGTCAGCTTTCACATGATAATAGGCGGTTGCTTCATCGAAATGCGCAAGCGCATACGCATGCATCGCCCGGTACAAGGACGGGTTGTAAACGGCCACCGTCCGCATTGCCTCCAGCCAGTTGGTACCCGCTGTCTTCACGTGGAAGCGTCCCTTCGTATAGGTGCCGATGACCGAGAAGACGGAAAACTTGTCCGAGCCGGAGTGGATGCTGAGTTTATAGCCGAAGTGATCGGCAATGGCGGCATGCACCTTAAGCTCCTCTTCAAATTGCGCCTGATCACCGATATAGTCGATACCCTTCTGGAATTCGCCGCAGAACCGGGGCGCCATGCTGTACACTTCAAGCCCGTATACGTTGTAGAGCTCGTTCGCTACGAAGAAATGTGAATGCGGCTCGGTAGGCGTAAGCGTCTCGTCGATCGAAATTTCGAAATCGATTTCGCGCCCCGCCGTCTTGATATATGTTTCGTAGATGTAGGTCATAAAAGTAACCGCTTCGCCGTAAATCAGCGCATTCTTCATCACATTCAGCTTCGAGAAGGATACGGCTACGCCGCTGCCAATTTCGAACGTTTTCCCTTCATAGCGTGTCTCGTAAGCGCTGCGGACCGACTCCGGCAGTTCGGCATATTTAGCTGCAATCTCGGCTTCCGGCAGCCCCTCGATCGTGTTGTCGATCTTCTCGGAGCAATCCAGCGTCAGCATCGTAAAGCCAAGCTCAAGCGACATCCGGATGTCAGCCTCCACCTTCAGGTGGTCGCCGTCCGCGCCGAAGCCGTCGCGGTAGCCTTCCTGGAAGGCGGCATAACAAGCAGCGTCGAGCACTTCCTTATAATTGCGACCGGTCAGGTTCAGCTCACGGATGCTTTGCTGCGCCAGAATCGGGCGCACATTGCGGCCGCGTACGGTTTGGATATGCCCCGGAGAAGCGACGCCAAGCCGGTCGCCCAAGCCGATCGTCGCAATTTGCGTACCGAAAGCGCGAGGCGCTGTCCAGGGGAGGTAGCGATTCAGCGTCAAGCGGTTCTCATGTGACAACGGGCACAGCTTTACACCGCCTGCGGTCAATTCGCCCTGAAGCTCCGCTGCAAGCACGCCAGACCCGATTACCGCCAGCTTCCGCGTATGGCCGTCCTTGATCATGACCAGCTTGTCCCCGCTTTGTTCAACGTAAGAGCCTTCATAGACGTGAATGGCATTGCCGGTTTGAAGCTTTTCTACCATAGATTGAGCTTGTGACATGTTCCTATTCCTCCTGATTTATCATAATTGATTTTCTATCTTCCGCGGCTCCAGTCGGCTGACCGAATCCCGCAGCATGAGCCGTGTATCGATCAACATATAATCGGATTGCAGCGAATCGGCTTCAATCGCCTCAAGCAGCCTGGAAGCTCCGCTGCGGGCAATTGCTTCAATCGGTCTGCGCACGGTCGTTAGCGACGGCGACAGAAAAGCCGAGAACGTATGATCATCGAAGCCGGCGATCGAGATGTGATCCGGCACCTTAAGCCCTGCTTCGTGAATGGCTTTGACCGCACCAACCGCCATTTCATCATTGCAGCAAAAAACCGCCGTCGGCGGGTCACTCACAGCCAGCAGCTCGCACATGGCCGAATAGCCGCTCTCCATATCATATCTGCCAATGCGCTCAAGAGTGGCGTCTCGCTTCATGCCGTGCCTGCGAAGCGCTTCCGCATAACCGGCCTTGCGCTCCTCAGACGATTGAAAGCCGGGTTTTCCCTCGATAATGCCGATCCGTTGGTGACCGTTCTTGATCATATACTCGACGATATCAAGCGCACCTCCCAGATCGTCCGGCACAATATTGACCGCGTTGATTTCATCCACCTTGCGGTTCAGGACGACGTAAGGAATGCCCTTCTCCGCTACCCAACGAATAAATGCGTTGTCAGCCGAGCTCTGGCTCATAATCAGTATGCCGTCAAAAGACCGCCGGTTCACGTTCTCGAAGCTCTCATACGCATCGATGCCTTTGACCGACACCTGGAATTTATGGCCGATTACCGTATCGACCCCTCGTACGACATCGTAGAAAAATTGAGCGGAGGTACCGGTATCTAGTGTCGAAAAAAACAGCCCGATCTGATGCGATTTCTGAAGAACGAGCGATTTGGCGTTATAGTTTGGCGTATATCCGAACTGCTCCGCGATTTGTTTGATCTTCTGCTTCGTATCCTCGTTAATCAGCGGACTGTCGTTCAGTGCACGGGATACGGTCGTATGCGACACATTGGCGATTCTGGCGATATCCTTGATCGTGATCAACACGATTTTCGCACCTCCTTCCATGCCGGTTTCCGTTCGATGACCCCATCATATCATACACTGCACACGTTAACAATGGCATTTTCGAAAAACCAAAAACCGCCGATCACGGGCTGATCGACGGTTCTATTCCGTGCTGGCTATCACAAGCTCCCCCTCACATTTCAAGCTGCAGCATCTCCCTGCGGAGCTCTTCGAGCTTAGCCTTCGCCGCATCCGCCGCTTCCGTATCACCGTCCTGCAAAGCCTCATGCAGGACCGCGAGCTCATAATCAAGCTCGTATCGTACGAGCGGAATCCGTTCGGCAGCCCGCGTCGACTTGAATGCCTTCACCATTTCCTCCGGCGTCACAACAAGCTGCTTCTGGAACAAGACACGCTGCTCAACGCCCGATACCTCAACCATCCGGATAAGCTCGCCGAACATAATGTTCTCGATGACGATTTGCCGATCGCGGAACCGTTTAACGACAGCGTGTCCCCGGGTATCGCCGATCATTCGCTCCATCAGCTCGGACAGCTTTTCATCGCGAATCGAATAATCTCCCACCATTTTGAACCGGTCGCCCATTCGTTGAAACCTCAGCTTCACCAGTCTGCGACCCGACCGTATCGAGATGGTAAAATGCATATCGTTCTCGTTCCAATACAGCGAATAGCCTTCCTGTATGAGCGTCTTGATGAAATGTTGGATGTGCCGACGGTCAAAGCGGAGCTCCAAATTGCAGTATTCCACCTCATAGCTTCTGTTCACGGCAATCCCTCCCATGATGTCGTTTTCTTTTACTGAATTGTCTGATAATTTAAGGTGTTTACAATATCTTATACTGAATTGTATGAATGCGCAACTTGGTTTATTGACTATTTTCATGCAAAAAAGCAGCTTGTCCTCGATATTTCCACTTCGCTCCCGCTGGCCCGCTTTTTCCCTGTGTAAACGCATACAACCTCGCTTCGTCAGCAGGGCTGCTTGTGGATATGATATAATCGTATTCGCCAGCCAAAAGACTTACGAAAGTGGAGATTGTAAGCAAATTGTCGCTGCGGGATCGAACCCAGCTCGCCATCTTTTAATTGAAGCGGAAATCATAAAGGAAGAAAGGAATGGTTTTTTGATGTCAACCGCATCTGGTTTTAGCGGAATTACCGATTATGAATTCGATGTATTTCATCGCCCGGGACTGGAGGAGCGAATGCAAGGCGTACGCGAACGAATTCAGCCGAAGTTTGCCGTGCTTGGCGAGCGGCTTGCCGCCGAGTTGAGCATGTCATCCGGTGAAGAGATGTATCTGCATATCGCAAAGCATGCGCGCCGCACTGTAAATCCCCCTTCGGACACATGGCTTGCCGTAGCACCGAACAAGCGCGGGTATAAGCAGCATCCCCATTTCCAGTTCGGGCTGTGGGACGACCGCGTGTTTGCCTGGTTTGCACTGATTTATGAGCTGCCGGACAAGCAGCGAATGGCGGAAACGATTCTGAGCCGCGAGCGCGAGGTGCGCAGCCTGATTCCCGGCTCTTATAGGATCAGCCTCGATCACACCGTAAAGGACGCCGTTCCGATCGATTCGCTACTCGAGGAGCAATGGTTGGCCGCATTAGAGCGATTCCGCGATGTAAAGAGCTGCGAGCTTCTGCTCGGGCAGGTATGGCACAGAGATGACCCGCTGCTTCGGGACGGTACGAGATTGGAAGCCGAGGTGGTTGACACCTTCAATCAGCTCATGCCGATATATCGAATGATTCGCTAGAAAAATGAGTGAGCACTCACTTCACAACACGGTGAATATGTGTTAGTGTAGTTGTGAGTACTCACTCATTTTATCGATGAAGGAAGTGGTTATCTCAATGTCCACCACAACAATTTCCGTCTCCCGCGTCGGGAAGACGTTCGGCAAGCGGACAGTGCTTGCCGACGTCAGCTTATCCGTACCCGCCGGTCACATCTTCGGCCTGCTCGGACCGTCCGGCTCCGGCAAAACGACGCTCGTCAAGCTGATCGCCGGAGTCGAATCGCCTTCCACCGGCACTGTTCACGTGTATGGAGAGCCGATGCCCAGTCTAAGGCTCATGGAGCGAATCGGCTACATGGCTCAATCGGATGCCTTGTATGCCGAGCTGACCGCCCTCGAAAATTTACAGTTTTTCGCCAGCCTGTACGGCTTATCCGGCAAACAGCAGAAGCAACGGATCGAACGCACGATGGAGCTGGTCGGCCTTGCCTCGGAGCTGCACAAGCCGGTCAACCGCTATTCGGGCGGCATGAAGCGCCGTCTGTCGCTAGCCATTGCGCTGCTGCACGAGCCCGGCATTCTCATCCTTGATGAGCCGACGGTCGGCATCGATCCCGTATTGCGAAAGCAAATTTGGGAGGAGCTGGGACGGCTCAGCAAGCAGGACGGTACCACCCTCCTTGTGACGACTCATGTGATGGACGAAGCGGAACGCTGCGACACACTCGGCATGATCCGGGAAGGCAAGCTGATCGGCGCCGGATCTCCGGAGCAGCTGAAACGGGAGAGCGGCGCAGCAAGCATCGAGGACGCATTCCTGTCCCTCTCGCTGCCGCAAGGAGGAGTCATCCGATGAAAGCATACTCGCGAGTAACCGCCATCATTCTTCGTATCGTTCGTCAATTTTGGCGCGACAAGCGTTCGCTGGCCATGCTGTTTGCCGCACCGCTTCTGATCCTGACCTTGATGTCGCTTATCTTCCAGTCCAATACGTACCAGCCTGCAGTCGGCCTGATCAACGCGTCAGCCCCTGTGTCTGACCTGCTTGTGCAGAGTGGCGCAGCCGTTACAACTCTTCCCACTCTCGAGGAGGCGCGAACGATGATGCGACGCGGCGAACTGGACGCCGCATTGACGGTCGGCGAACCTCATGAGCCGCCGCTGCTGCTGCTCGAAGGAAGCGATCCGTCCAAAACCCGCGCGGTCCAGCAGTTGATCCTGAAAGCAATGGGCCAGATCGGCCCATCACCGTCTGTCGAGATGAAGCTCCAGGTCGAATATATGTACGGCTCGCCGGAATCAACAGCCTTTGAATGGATCGGTCCCGTACTCATCGGCGTCATGGCTTTTTTCTTCGTATTTCTCCTGGCAGGCATCTCTTTTCTGCGGGAACGAACCGGGGGAACACTGGAGCGGCTGCTTGCATCGCCGCTTCGTAGATGGGAGCTTGTCATTGGATACACGTTGGGCTTCGGCATTTTTACAACCTTGCAGACGGGTTTGATCGCCTGGTTTTCCGTTGATATACTGGATATGAGGCTTGCGGGTTCGATCGGACTTGTGCTGCTAAGTGCGTTTATGCTGTCGTTGACCGCGCTGTCGCTGGGCACGTTCTTGTCCGCGTATGCTGCGAATGACTTCCAGATGATTCAGTTTATACCGATCGTTATCGTTCCTCAGGTGTTTTTCTCCGGGCTGTTTCCGATTGAATCGATGGCGGAATGGCTCCAATGGCTTAGCCTGATTATGCCCTTGACATACGGTGCGGAAGCGTTGCGGGATGTCATGCTGAAGGGGGCCGGCCTGCAGGATATCGCGCCGAATCTGACGGTGCTTGCGGTCCTGACAGCCGGATTGATGGCTGCAACCGTACTCGCGTTGCGGAAGCATCGAAAATTGTAACGTACCAACCAGAAGAGAAGGTGTCCCAATGGCTGACCGTAAGCAAGAGGATGAGCAATGGCTGGAGCAGCTGCTTCATCAGACCGACAAGGATGAGCCGCTGACTGACAAGCAAAGCAGAGTGCTCAAGGCCGCGATTGATATTTTTGCCGAGAAGGGCTATGCGGCCGCCTCAACCAGCGAGATTGCGCAGCGTGCGGGAGTTGCCGAGGGAACGGTCTTTCGCCATTACAAAACGAAAAAGGATTTGCTGCTGTCGATTGCAGCACCGATGATGTCAAAGCTGGTCGCCCCGTTCCTGCTTAAGGATTTTCTCAAGGTGGTGGATTCGTCTTATCCGGATGCGGAGCAGTTTTTTCGAGCGATCGCACGCAACCGGATGGAATTCGTCCGAGCCCACGCCAAAACGGTTCGAATCGTGCTGCAGGAAATTCCGTTTCATCCGGAGCTTAGCAAGGAGCTGAAGGCCGTTATTGCGGATCACGTGTATCAGAAGCTGTCGGCTGCGGTTAGCCGATTACAGAAAGAAGGGCAAATCCGCCGCGATTTGCCCTCTCCTACCGTTATTCGCTTGGCCGTATCAACCATTGCCGGCTTTGTGCTCACACGCTTTATTTTTGCCCCTGAATTGCAATGGGAGGAAGAAGCAGAGATGGAGCATACGATACAGTTCCTGATTCGCGGACTAAAGCCCGACTAAGCATATGCTAGATGCCTTCGCCCTTAATGGTCAGCGCTGTGCGGTCATGCGCCCGAAAGCGGAACAGCAGCAGCAAGGCCGCGAAGGAGAGAATGCCCCCAACGAGGAACGGCAGCCCGATCTGAATGTGAAACAGCGCCGTTCCCATCAGCGGTCCCGCAATTCTCCCCAAGCTGTCCATCGAGGTGTTGAGCCCGCTGGCGACCCCTTGTCCAACTGTCGTTTTTTGCGTAATGAGCGAGATCACACACGGCCGAATCAGCGCGTTCCCGATCGCATAGACGGACAGAAACACCATGGCTGACCATAGGTTATACGAGAAAATAATGAGCAAAAAGCCGACTCCCGAAATAATGAGCCCCGCCATTATTGCCTTCCACTCGCTTCCGTTCTTGACATACTTGCGGACGATTCCACCCTGTACGAGTGCACCGACAATGCCGCTCGCCAAGAACATCCACCCGATATCAGTCGGTGTTGCGCCGAAGCGGCGCATTTCGTAGTATTGCAATGTCGCTTCTAGGCCAGCCAAGGAGAACGAGACGAAGAAGGAAAGCACATACAAGTACTTTAACGACCCCGCAAACGCCTTCCAGCGCGATTCCTTCGGAGCTTCGGCAGCCGCCTTGCGCAGCTCAGGGGAAAGCGACTCCGGTAGCATCGTAAACGCGAAAACCCATATCAATACCGCCAGGATCGAGGATGCAAAGAACGGCACATGATGACCGAATTGACTCAGCAAGCCGCCGATTGCCGGACCGAATATAAAGCCGAGTCCGATCGACATACCGACCAGTCCCATTCCTTTGGTCCGGTCCTTCTCCGGGGTAATATCCGCCACATAAGCAACGGCGCAAGCCGTTGCAGCGCCCGAGAACAGCCCCCCCAGCAGTCGCGACGCATACATCAGCCATAAATTCCCGTCGGCAATGCCGAACAAATAAAAGCTTGCTGCAAATCCAAGCAGTCCCGTCAGTATAACCGGTCGACGTCCAATCCGGTCGGACAAGCCGCCCCAGAACGGAGAAAGCAGGAAAGAAGCGAGCGAATAAAGCGAGAGCATAAGCCCTAGATGAATGGCCGATGCACCTGCATCCTCGACCATCACTGGAAGTACGGGGATAATGATCGCAAATCCGATAAACAGCGTCATCAGCATCATCATGATGACGGCAAGCTGCTTTCTCAACACACATTCCTCCAAGTCAGGTAGTCCGTATCCCGTCTATCTTACCACTTCAAGCTTATTATGGGAAATGAACCCGTGCATTGCAAACAACAGGACAAGAACGGAGCTGCTGAGCAAGAACGGAAACTGAGGGCCGAACGCATCCCACACTTTACCCGATAGGATCGGTCCTGAAATCATGCCGGCTCCTTCGATCGTGAGAATAAACCCCCAAGCCGCTCCCCTCTTCTGTTCGGGTACGACGGAAGCGATCATCGCATTCCAAGCCGGGATGATGAGCGCATAGCCAAGCCCAATCAGCCCTACAGCCGCATACAACAACGCCCCGTACTCCAGCTGGACGAACCAGAACAGCGCTGCTGCAGCAATCGGAAATCCAAGATGCAGCAGCAGGTGGTGCCCCAGCTTGTCCACCAGCTTGCCTACCGGCAATAAAGCTCCGACCGTAACGGCCCCGCCGAACATCAGAAACAGACTAAATTGCTGGGGACTAAGCTGCAGCACCTCTCGGGCATATAAGGTAACGACCGGCGTCAGAATGCCCAGTGCGAAGGTTTGGGCAAAGAGTGCGACATAGAACAGCTTGCTTACCCTGAGTGAGCGGCTGAGCTCTGAAACATAATCAAGCCATCCCACACGTTGTTCGGGCAGTTCGGCCTGCCGCGACACACGCAGGAACGCCACCTTCGAATGGCGGGGCTTGAAGTACGGGACGAGCCTGGACGCACGTTTCGGCGCACCTGGCTTTGCAGGCAGCAGCAAATACATGAGGCTTGCCGCTACCATCAGCCCGATTAATATCATAAAGGCGAGCCGGTAGTCATGTCCGCGGATAAAAAAATTGATGACAATCGGTCCAAGCCCCGTGCCAACCATCCACGACACATAAATCACGCTTAGAACCGTGCCGCGCGTATGCTCGTCGACCAGACTCGTCACGCCCGACATGATGCTCGGCCATAGCGGCGATGTGCCCACTCCAAGAAGGAACGCAGCCGCAATCATCCAGCCCGCACCGTGCAAATAAGCAAACATCAATACTGCCCCGAAGGTAGCGGCAACCCCGATCCCCATTGCGACGCGGTATCCAAGCCGGTCGATCAGCCATCCAAGCGGCGTCCGCAGTGCATTGTCGCCCGTGTATTGCATAGAGAGCGCCCAACCGACAGCGAAGGTGGACAGCCCAAGCACTGAGCTGAAATAAACGGGCAGAATGGATATCAACAGCGCGCCTTTCACAAATTCGATCATCAGCATCATAATTAATAGGACAAATACAAATCTTGATAACAGGATACTAGCGGCAGTCTGTTTCAGAGCTTTCACAGCAGCAGTCACCTCCCCTACCAGTATTGCCTCGCTTCACATAAATTTTACTTGCAGAAGCGTACGGTTTTCCCTATAATGGCTGAATTGTATCCAATCTATTAACGAAAGGCAGGGACGCGTCATGGATCAAACCCGTACACCTCTGTTCACCGTACTTCGCGAGCATGCAAACCGTAACCCGCTTCAATTCCACATTCCAGGTCATAAGAAGGGAGTCGGGATGGATCCGGAATTTCGGTCCTTTATCGGAGACCAGGCGCTGTCCATCGACCTGATCAATATTGCTCCGCTTGACGATCTTCATCAGCCGACAGGGGTCATTGATGAAGCGCAGCGACTTGCGGCGGAAGCGTTCGGAGCCGACTATACGTTCTTTTCCGTACAGGGAACGAGCGGCGCTATCCAAACCATGATTATGTCGGTCTGTGCGCCTGGTGAGAAAATTATCGTTCCCCGCAACGTTCACAAGTCGGTCATGTCCGCCATTATTTTTGCAGGCGCTCGGCCGATCTTTATTTCTCCGGCGATGGACCCGAATTTGGGCATCGCGCACGGCATTACAACTCGCGCCGTCAAGAAGGCGCTGGAGAAGCATCCCGATGCCAAGGCGGTGCTCGTCATTAACCCAACGTATTTTGGAGTCAGCACGAATCTTCGCGAAATCGTCGAGGTCGCGCATGAGTATGATATTCCCGTGCTAGTCGACGAAGCGCACGGCGTCCACATCCATTTTCATGAGAAGCTGCCGGTGTCAGCGATGCAAGCAGGAGCCGATATGGCGGCTACGAGCGTGCATAAGCTGGGAGGCTCGCTTACGCAAAGCTCCGTATTGAACGTAAGAGCGGGACGAGTCAATCCGAAGCGGGTTCAGTCCATCATCTCGATGCTGACGACCACATCTACCTCCTATCTTTTGCTTGCTTCGCTCGATTGTGCACGCAGGCAGCTTGCCCTGCACGGCCGCGATATGGCGGACCGGGCAATCCGTCTCGCTCAATATTCGCGTGAGCAAATTAACGATATTCCGGGGCTGTACTGCTTTGGAGAGGATATTCTGGGAACAGAAGCAACCTTCGACTACGATCCGACCAAGCTGACCGTTCACGTCCGAAAGCTGGATATTACGGGGTACGATGCGGAGCAGTGGCTTCGCAAGGAGCACAACATCGAGGTGGAGATGAGCGATCTCTACAATATCCTGTGCCTCATTACACCCGGGGATACCGAAGAGACATGCAACCGGCTTGTTCATGCACTGAGACAGCTTTCAACCTTGCATAACGGCAGCACGGAGGGCCGCGGCGTACGCATCAAGACGCCGAAAATTCCGTATCTATCGCTGTACCCCCGAGATGCGTTCTACGCGGATACCGAGCTTGTTCCGCTGAAGGAATCGGTAGGCCGCATAATCGCAGAGTTTATTATGGTTTATCCGCCGGGTATTCCGATCCTGCTCCCGGGGGAGATCATTACGCAGGACAACATCGAATACATTCAGGAGCATATCGATGTCGGGCTTCCCGTACAAGGACCCGAAGACAAGACGATGCAGCTGATCAAGGTGATCAAGGAAGAAGCAGCGATCTTCTAAAAAAGAAGAAACCTCCGCCACCGGTCCCCCATCGGACCGATAAAGTGCGGAGGTTTCTTTGCTTTTGCTTCAATACTGCTCTTTCAGCCCAAGCACCGGAAGCCGAGTTTGCAGGAAGATCGACAGTTCATTCGCCTCATCCTGGGACGAAATGGAGAACACTCGCTGCAGGTGGTCCAGATCGGTCGCGTCCTCCGCGCACAACAAGGAGGAACGGCCGGTTTGCATACAGACGACCAGCGGCTTGCCAAAGAAGTTATCGGTGTGAACAATGGCAAAATCATATCGGGCCCGCTCGGAGATGTAGCCGATGAAATGGACGAAAGTAGATTCGCTCGTATCGTAGAGTCGCTCAAACATCGTATGCACTCCCTTCGTTGAGTTGTCCGAATATTTAGTTTATTCTAGTTAGACGTAGTCTTACTATACCCGATTTTGATTGGTTTGGCAACCGATATCGATTCAATTTGTAAATCAGACTAGGGCATGATATGATGATTGATGGACTCCACAAGGATTTCCAAGTTTGAACATTCAGGCAGGTGTACCTATGACACAATCGGCATATTTATATTTGGTGGAGGGCTCGGAGCCCCAGATGGTAACACTGGATGAGGTAAAGCAGCATCTAGAGCGTTACCGGGAGCAAGTCCGCAAAACCGGTGCCCAGCTTGGCTGGGAATATGAAGAAGCGGCATTCCCTTACTCGGTTGAGTCGAAGCCTGAGGGCGAGGGGAAATGGTTCTACCTGAAAGGAACGAACCCCCTGTACCGGTATATTGTCGTCGGAGTCGGAACCAAGGACGCTTCGGACGGCGGAAACGAACGCTGCTACATTCAAATTACGCTGCCCGACACGTGCACGCATGGAGACAAATCGAAGGCGAATGAGCTTTGCAAGTGGCTTGGCCGGCATCTTCGATCGGAAGTGCATCTGTTTAACGGTCGTGTCATGTATTTTAATCCTCGCAAGTAAATACATACCCAAATCATCCAGGCGAATTCGCCTGGATTTTTTTCGTTTGCAGCGACACATGTGAGCAACGTCACTACACAACTTTGAAGGCAATCTTATAATGGAAGAAAATGTCCCACCTATAGAGGAGTGAAGAGCATGCATAAAAATCGCTGGCTTATTGCATTATCCGCAATTGCTATCCATCTTTCCATCGGCTCCGCCTATGCTTACAGCGTATTCAGCCATCCACTAGCCGATCAGCTCGGCTGGAATCAAAAGCAGGTAGCGTTCGCTTTTACAATCGCTATCTTTTTCCTTGGATTATCGGCTGCCTTCTTCGGCAAATTTGTCGAACGCAACGGACCGCGTGTGTCCGCTACGGTTGCCGCCGTCTGCTTCTCCTCCGGGCTAATTGGCTCCGGGGTAGCCGTCCATCTGGAATCGATGGCAGGATTTTATCTTGCCTATGGCGTACTTGGCGGCATCGGACTCGGCATCGGCTACATCTCCCCCGTCTCCACGCTGGTCAAGTGGTTCCCGGATCGACGCGGCTTGGCGACCGGGATGGCCGTTATGGGCTTCGGTGCCGGCGCATTGCTCGTCAGTCCGATTGCGGCAGAGATGATCTTGCACATCGGCATTTCCGGCACCTTCTATGTGCTAGGCTGTGTATATGTGCTCCTCATGCTGCTCGGCGCTTCCTACATCGCCAAGCCGCCAGAAGGCTGGGTCCCCGCCAGCATGCGGTCCAAGCAGTCGTCAACCGGTGCTCCGAACCGGGATTTGAGTCAGCTCACCGCCAGCGAGGCGGTTCGAACGAAACGATTCTGGCTGCTGTGGATCATGATGTTCGTCAATATTTCGTGCGGTATTATGCTGATCTCCGTCGCATCGCCGATGGCCCAGGAGAAAGCGGCTATGTCGGTTGTCGCCGCTTCGGCTATGGTAGGCATGATGGGCCTGTTTAACGGAGCCGGGAGAATCGGCTGGGCCTCCTTGTCCGATTACGTTGGTCGCGGAAGAACGTTCCTCATCTTCTTCCTGATTCAGCTCGTATTGTTCTTGCTGCTGCCTTCCATTTCCGAGCCCATTGTATTCCAGCTCTGTATCCTTGCCGTTCTCACCGTATACGGCGGAGGCTTCGCCTCACTTCCTGCTTTTATCGGCGATTTATTCGGCACTAGACAGCTGGGCGCCATTCACGGCTACCTGCTGACCGCATGGTCCTGTGCGGGCATTGCCGGTCCTATGGCTGCTGCCGCCATTCGAGACGCAACGAGAAGCTATGATGTTTCCTTCTACGTGTTCAGCGTGCTGCTCGTAGTTGCGATTGCTGCCTCCGCCTCCATGCTGACAGAAATCAAGCGGCTTCGCGCGAGCTGAGCCGACCGCCCCATTAAAAAAGGATGTTCCGAGAGAGTCATACATTCTGACTCTCGGAACATCCCTCGGTATTTAGGCATTGCCTTCGCTTGCAACAATTTCATCATAGATTTTGGAGACGCGTTCCCATTCCTCGTCGTCCTCAATAGAAACCAGGTACGCTTCCCCGCCTTCTTCTTCCTCTTCAAGCCGGAAGATCAATCCGTCTGCTTCAGGATCATTGCGGTCGAGCAGCACTGCATACACTTGCTCCTGCACTTCGAATGTGTATACCATAATCATCTCACGTTCGGTACCGTCATCGTCAGTCAGGAGAAATATTTGCTCTTCCTCATCGCAGCCGTAATTGTCATCGTGCTTGTTTTCCGTCATTCGAATGTCCTCTTTTCGTCAGGTTGTCAAGACTTCCACTCTTACTCCAGCGACATAATCGCCTTCTGGGATACGAGCGAAAACTCGCTGTTCTTGGTATGCTTCATATAGAACTTTACCATATATTTGCCCTTGTGTTTAAAATCTAACCGAATCGTAGGCGTTGTATACCAGAAATTATCCTTGCTTTCGCTCATTTCCTTGCTTCGGCTCTCGACAACCTTGCCGAACGGGTCAACAATATCGACCTTAAAGGAATGAATCGACGTCTTCAGGCTGTCCACCTGAGCGAATACGACAAAGTCATATTTCCCTACCGATACGTTGCCAAACGGGCGCATCGTATCCTTCACGACTTCAAACAAGGACAAATGAACATTCGGCTTGTACACATGAATCGAATTATATGTAGGATCCGTTGCTACGATCGCCTGCAGGGAGCCCTCGACAGCGTTAAGCGGCAGCATGGGAATACCGTTGACTTCATAAGCAGGAACGTTGGCGGCTTCTCCTTCCACGGAGATGCTCAACCGTTTGCCGGTTAAGGTTTCGTAAGCATCTTCGGCAAATACGGTTGCAGTACCGAGCAACGTCAAAACGAAACCGGAGAGCAGCAGCTTCTTCAATCTCATCAGTCCATACCTCCATTTGTTGTGTCGTATGGTTATACTCCGCATATGCAGGGAAGTTGCGGCAATACGCAAAAAAAAAGTATACTAAGCCGTCATCCGCACGAATTGAACCAATTTCATGTTTGCAGTCTTTTGTTTTGGAGAAAAAAGTGTTAAATTAATGAATGTCTAATTTATGCAGGTAATGTCGAAAGGACGTCGATTGGTTTGCATATCCGAATGTTGGGCACAGGCAGCGCGTTCTCCAAAAAATATGACAATAACAACGCACTTGTAACCTATGCCGGACATCGGCTTTTGATCGATTGCGGAGTGACAGCATCGAGAGCGCTTCACCAGATGCAGGTGGAACTGCCCGAAATAAGCGGTGTACTCATTACCCATTTGCATGCTGATCATGTCGGCGGGCTTGAGGAATACGGGCTCAGGATGAAATATGTATATAACAAGAAGCCGATTCTATTCATTACAGAGGAGCTTGCAACGCTTTTGTGGGAACGGACGCTGCGCGGAGGCATGGAAGATGCTGTTGAGGGGCTCGTCAAGCTGGAGCATTTCTTCGACGTCGTGTTCCTGCCCGAGGATCAAGCCATTGAAATATTCCCGGGCTTCTATGTGGAGCTGATCCGGACCCAGCACATCCCCGGCAAGCTCAGCTACTCGCTGTTCTTGAACCATGAGCTGTTCTACAGCTCCGATATCGTCTTCACCCCGGAATTACTGACGGATATTTACGAGCAGCGCAATTGCAAATACATCCTTCATGACTGTGAGCTGTCCAGCAATCCGACGGTTCATTGCACGCTGAACCAGCTTCTCACCTTGCCGCAAGAGCTGCAGAGCAAAATCTGGCTCTACCATTACGGAGATACGATGGAATCGTTCATCGGGAAAACCGGTGCGATGCGATTTATGGTGCAGAAGTTCGATTATCATTTTCCGATGTCATGACGAGAAAAGCACCCTTCGGGTGCTTTTCTACGTTCGACGTACAGATCAGAATGTCGGCAGGTTGTCCAGATTGTTATCTTCACGACCATCCGGATTGGAGCGCAAGTGCTCTTCCTCGTCACGTCCGCGAAATACGTTAAGGCCTGCAATCTCCTGATTTTTTACCATCGTTTGAGCTGTTTTGTAATCCACAGTGCGGCCAGAAGTGAGCTTCAGCTCCACGATATCGCCTTCGTTATTTTTGCGTACGGCTACTACTTGCTCTTGAATCATCGTTATCGCCTCCTGACCGGTAGTATGATCAGGGACGGACAAAACCATTCATTGCCTTGTTGAGCAGCTTCCTCATGCGCACATGCGGTATGCCCGCATCGAGGAACGTCTCTGTCGAGATCGTCTCGTACCCCAAGGCGCGGTAAAAGCCTTCCGCCTGTACCTGCGCATCAAGAATTGCATGCAGATACCCCGCCGCAGCAGCCTCCTCCTCCATATGCCGAACGAGCAGGCTGCCGTATCCGACTCCCCGGTACGGCTGAAGCACCGCGATTCGCTGCAGCTTGGCGGTATCGCCATCATATCGCCGAAACCGCGCTGCGCCGACAACGATTCCATCCTCGGACAGTGCGATGACATGTTGGCAAGTCTCCGGAGAGCTGTCATACTCATCCATTTCCTCTTCAATCGACACACCCTGCTCCTCGACAAATACAGTTCTTCTAACGGCAAATCCAGCTTCCAACTGATCGGCATCTCTTACATTAACGATCTTCAAATTCGTTCCTCCTGCCTATTTCTCAGCCGCCTTTACTGTTTGCTTCGTCAAAGACGGGCTTGCATACCTATCCTTATTTTCATTATAATTAGGACATGAGTTCGATATCAACCTGATGCAGCTTTTGATCAGGGCAAACTTGCCGAAAGGCAAGGACGCAAAGCCACGGGCCTACAGCTAATGCTATGGCAGCCGGGTTACCTGAAGCGCGGAACATGAAGTTATCCGCCTGCGGCGGATTTTTTTTTGCAAGCTATCGGAAAGGATGAACTTCCTATATGCTTTATTCGTCGGACGACGGATTTTTTGGATCGAGTACACATATTGTGGAGCGCACTGTTGTCGTGGAAAAGAAAAGCTTTATGTCCACCGGTACGGTCGCTTATGTTGAAGGAGACATCATTGAGATTGAGCTCCCGCAAGCAACCTACTATCGCCCGGGCGATCCCGTCAAGCTCGTCATTTACTCATCTACCGGTATGATAACTTTACAGTCATCCGTATTGGCTGTCGAGCAAGGCGTTCTCGTGACGCTCAATCCGCCTGAATACCAGAAGCAGCTGCAGAAGCGAGGTCATCCGCGGCTAGAGATCGCGACCGCCGGTGCAATTGAGACGATGCGCGAGGCCCATCAGTCGAATCCCATCGTTTTCCCTGAACCCGTTCCTTTCCGAGTTGAGAACATCTCGCTTGGCGGCGTCGGCTTCGTCATCGAACAGCCGATTGTGCTGCGAGAGCGTACGGTGCTGGATGTGGAGCTGGAGATTTCCGGCTTACTTAAGGGGTGCCTATCGATTCAGCATTCAAAAAAAGCGGAGAACGGCACCTACTACGGCGCTATGTTTGTGAATCTCCCTGACAGCAGTAAAATTTCGCTGCGAGGCTATATCCTACGCAAGCAGATCGAAAGACGCTCTAGAACTCGAACGGTTCGATCCGCCAATTCCGCCGAATCCCAGAGCTAGCTCGGTTCACTTTGAAAGATAACGTTCTATGGTAGCAGTAAGCATCGATATGCCGATCTCGTTCTGTCCGCCTTCCGGAATAATCAAATCGGCGTATCGTTTGGACGGCTCGACGAATGCATCATGCATAGGCTTCACGGTTGTCAAGTATTGGGTAAAGACTGACTCGAACGTTCGTCCTCGATCTCGTAAGTCCCTCGAAATTCTTCGCAGAACACGCACGTCGGCATCCGTATCAACAAATACCTTGATATCCATTTGCGCCCGCAGTGCTTCATCGGACAAAATCAAGATGCCTTCAACAATAATCACCCTTCTCGCTTCCACTTTCTTCGTGTCATCGGTTCTCGTATGCCGAGAAAAATCGTAAATAGGTACTTGGACGGAGCATCGATCCCGCAGCAGTTGAATATGCTCAACCAAGAGATGATTATCAAAAGAATCCGGATGATCGTAATTGATACGCTCTCGCTCTTCCAAAGAAAGGCCGGAATTATCCTTATAATAGGAATCCTGCATGAGAAAAGCGACGTTGTCCGTCCCCAGCTGTTTCACAATCGAATGCGCAACTGTCGTTTTCCCCGACCCGGTACCGCCGGCAATGCCAATTACTAACATCACATTACCCCTTTTCTTCTGCCTGAAATGCCATGACTCATTGTACCGATTTCAACTATGCTTTTCAATCCAGACACAAAAATGCCCCGCGCACCAGCTTGCTTGCCTGGTCGCAGGGCGCCTTTCAGGAAGGCCGGCCGCCAATTCCGTATACAGCCTCCAACTCTTCTATCTTCAAGCACAGATCATGCAGCCATTCCGTATCCCCGGTTATCGAAGCTGTTAACGACAAATTGCGCAGCTTGATGAGCTTCCAGACAAAAGCTGCATTCGCCTCCAGACATAGATTCAGCTCATGTACTTCTTCAGCTGTTAAGATGCGTTTTTTTTGTATGGTCCACAACTCCGCCATACGCTGATGGATGCCAAGCATGATCGTCCCCCTCGTCGTCTTAGGCAATAGGTACTGTTTCCAGTATGGACGAGAATAAGGCAACCTAGACGCGATTTTTTCGGGACTATAGACATAGTTCATATTGATTATCTGTGGGTCGGACCATATAATGGATAGTAGGAGATCGGGTTCGAGGCGGGGAGGGAAGCTTATGCTGGCAAACTTGCAAGTGGACCATTGTCCGAGATGCGGTAAGGTGTTTCAGAAAAATATGCGCAATCTGTGCTCGGCATGCTCCCAGCAATATGACCGGGAATTGACCTCTTGCACGGACTATCTCCGCAGAGACCGCAAGGCCGACAATCAGAGGCTGAGTGAAGCGACTGGCGTCAGCTACAAGCAGATTGTCAGCTTCATTATGGAAAGAAAGTTGTCGCTCTACGATTATCCCAATCTTTGCTACCATTGCGAGCTGTGCGAAACCCCGATTCGGGCCGAGAGGCTTTGTTTAAACTGCCGCACGAGGCTCAGCGGTGATATTAGCAGAATGAAAGAAGCCGATGAGCGAAAAAAGCTGCAGCAAGCCCATTCATTCCGCATTCGGGATCGATAGCTTTCGGATACCTACTGCCACCGCCTGTGGGCGGTTTTTTTTTCGTTTAAATCGTTCGTACAATATCTTTTAGCGCCTTCAAGGGCACTCCCGTCGCTTGATAGACATCCACCAAATTCGCCCGAGGATGAATCGTCAAATAGGCTTTGACCGTACGGGTATGCTCCAAGTAAGCACGCGAGCAGGACTCACAGCATGTTGTATACGGAGTAAGCATCAAAATACCGCAATCTGAGCAATTTTTCAGCTGCATATCCGGCACCGTCCTTTGAATGATCGCTACGCATAGTGATTCGGACTTGCCGGAACGTTTCGGGGGGTAGCTGCCAAATATTTTCGAAATGTCGGGGCAACCTATGTCTCGAAGCAAATAAAGGAGGATGACCAAATGCCAAACGAAAGAATTGTACCCGAAACGGACGGAGATCCTCGCACCGTATACGAGGATACGAACGCGCATGAGCGGTTAGGCCTACGGATCGACGATACGAAGGATATCGGGGATTTTACCGTATTTGAAGAGGAAAACGGTCCTACCCACGGATAGGGTGGACCGTTCATCATTACGCTTCCGTTCTCGGCTTGCCCGGATCGCAATCCGGCTTCTTCGTCTCCGAGACTTCCGCAAGCTTCGTTAAGTAGTAACACTCCTCGCGATACATATGATCCGCCAGCAGCGGCTTGAAGATGCTAAGCGCCTCCTCGCCCACACTCAGCTCCTCCACCTCGCTGAGAAATTGCATAAACATGAGCATCACCAGCTCGCTCTGTTTATTGAAGCGGGCAAGCGCGGGAAAATGGTCGAGCTTCGTCCGGAGGAAGCCGGCCATCTCTACCGCCTTGAAGTAAAAATCGGTAAACTGCTTGGCGAACGCCTTGCTCCGGTATGTGAGCTGCTTCTCGGTCATATCCAACTCTGCGGCCAGCGCCTCGGAATGCCCAATCGCATCCAGCAGCCACACCAGATGGTAATGCACCGGGTTAAATAACGGCGGCAGCTCCCCCTTCACCAGCGGTCCAATCTGTCGGATAGCTTCCTCCGCTTCGTTCACCATGTGGTTAATGAAGGTTTGCCCCAGCTTGAGCGTGATCGCCCCCCGTAGATGGCGCTCCAGCAGGTTCAGCTTGTAAGCCCTTATTTCCATAATAATGGTATAGGATTTCTCAGCCAGCTCCCGCCACGCCTCCGCTTTCATTGTGGTACGTGCTGCTTCGAGCAGCTCATCGAATCTGGTTTTGTAATATTCCGCCTGCTCCAGCGCCTGCTTCTCGTTCGCTCCAAGCGAATCGTAAATAAACCGTGCATGATCGCCGAATACCTGCAGCCAGAATCGTAGCTCGAATGCCGCCGCAGAGCTGTAGTCTTTTTTCATCCCGATTCCCTACCTCCTGTGTGGATGCCTATATGGTTTAATCCACCTTATGTCTGGAGGGAGTATTTGGTGATTATTTGATGACAGCAAGAAAATCGTAGTTCGGGTACACGTACGGATTGGCGAGCGGCTGCAGCTTCTCAATCTTGGACGCCTTGATCTGCATAATCTCGTTGCCATTGTAAACCGTTTTGCCGATCGTACCGGTAATTTTGAGCCAAGCGTCCTTCTCGTATTGATTTGCTCGCGGGTATGTGACCATCACCCCATAAGGAGCGGCATCCGCCGAACAGCAAGACATTGCAAAGCGTGAAATGACAAGCTGCTCGTTCGTCAGGTCGTCCGGCCGGTAGACGAATCCGGAAATTTCTATCGTTTTGCCCTGAAATTCGTTCTTGAACAAATCAAGCGTCGTAAGAATCTCCATAAAAATGTCGTCTTGTACAACGACAGTATCCTTTTTGTCCATCCACCTTGCAAGTACAGCGAAAT
>JBEPYM010000026.1:0-31496 GCA_041641375.1 Paenibacillus sp. | reverse complement strand
AACAGCCTCCGCCAGCGACGATCCCAGACCGCGAATGCGAACATGCCGCGCAGCTTCTCGACGCATGCGTCTCCAAACTCCTCGTACAAGTGCACGATAACCTCGGTATCCGATTGGGTGGCGAAACGGTGTCCTCTTCCAACGAGCATCTCTCGCAACGGCTTGTAGTTGTAAATTTCACCGTTGAAGGCAATCCAGATCGAGCCATCCTCATTGCCGAGAGGCTGATGGCCGTCTTCCAGGTCAATGATGGATAAACGGCGAAAGCCGAGTCCGACGCCCGGCTCCGCATAGATCCCTTCATCATCCGGCCCGCGGTGCGCGATTTGCCCCATCATCGCCTGCAGCAGCGGCTTTTCCGCACTTCGGCCATCCGCATATACGACGCCGCAAATTCCGCACATCCTGTTCCTTCAGCCCCTTTTTTGTCTATAAGTGCTACGGCCGTTCAAGACCAAGCCGCTCCGCCAGCTCCCACAGCGAGCGAATGCCCTCATCCTTCTGATAGTCATAACGAAGTATCCGCACCGCATCCATCCCGATCTGATTCGGCGCCCACACATCATTCGCCGCATGATCGCCAACGTACAGCACCTGTTCCGCCTGAAGCCCCGTCCGCTCGAGCGCAAGCGAGAAAATCGCCGGATCCGGCTTTTCCAGGCCGACCTCGGTCGACACAATCATCGTCTCGAACAAGTGAGCGATGCCCTTATCAGCCAGAATGTGCTGCAGCGTGGGAGCGAAGTTGGAAATGACGGCAAGCCGGTACCCCGCATCCCGAAGCAGCGTCAGCACCGGCTCGACATCGTCAAAAAGCGTATAATACTCCGGTCCTGTAAAGTGGTCATACAGCTCGTGACAGACGCGATGCACGTCCTCCGCCGACCATTCGCTGCGCGCATCGAGGTGTTCCATAATAAAGGCATAAATCCCCATCCAGAACTGCCGATCCGACTCAGGCGTCACCACCTTCGGTCCGGCGGCCGTCTTCTCGTAGTAGAAGGTGCGGAACGCTTCCTGGAACAGCACCCCGATCCGCTCCGGATCCCGGTGCAGCGAACGTTCGGCCAGAAATTTCTGAACGATCAGATGCGCCTCCGGGATCGTCATCAGCGTATCTCCTACATCGAAAAAAACAGCTGTATAGCTGCGGTTTTGCTGCTCATGCTGCGTCATAGTCCGTTATGTCTCCTTTAAAGTTTAGCCTGCTGCTTTGCCTGATCGACAACCGCCTTCAGAATGCCCTCCAGCGCAAACGAGCCGACCTTCTTATCTTTAAAATACAGCGTCGCCTCCGCAGCGCCCACCTTGCCCTCAATGCGGATATTCGGCGTCGACACCTTGAACCCGCCGTCCGGCGTCGCCTCGTATTTGGCTTCCTTCGCTTCGTTTGCGACCGCCTTCATCGCTTCGTCCTTCATCTGGTTCAGCACCTGACCGCCGACTTCCTTCAGCTGATCCGTATAACTTGCCCCATAGTAAAAAAGGCCGGCCAGCATCGCGAGTACGATGACCCATTTGACGACGGTTTTCACAATGTTAATGACGATAAGCAATACGACAAGAACACCGATAATGATAAACCAACGCTCCTGCAGAAACGCAATCCATTGATCCATGATGCGGCTCTCCACCTTCCGTAATTTAGCAAAATGATCACCCCGATTATACACGAGGCATAACCGCGGTTACAACTACGTACAAGTAGTGTAGGGTGAATAAGCCCTTTTACAATGGAGGTGTCTGCCGTCATGAGAGCCGCTGTGTGGCTGTACCTGTTTTTATTTGTCGCCTTCTTTGATCTGCACGCCCAATACCCGATCCTGACCCCGTTCGCCGTCTCGCTGGGCGCAGTCCCCTCTTTCATCGGTCTCATCATGGGCGTGTATTCGCTGACACACCTGCCTGGAAATTTGCTCGCCGGAATCGGGGTCGATAAATATGGCTCCCGACTGTTTATCGTGTTCAGCTTAGTCGGGGCGGGTGTGCTGCTGCTCATTCAATCCCAGGTCACCGATCCGTGGCAGCTTCTGGCGGTTCGATCGGTAAGCGGCTTCGTGCTTGCTTTCCTGTCGCCTGCCTGTATGTCGCTGCTGGCCAAGATGGCCCGCGACCGCATACAGCAGGGCAAGCTGATGGCGGGCAACGGCCTTGTGCATACGCTGGCCTCTGTTGTCTCTCCGGCAGCGGGGGCGCTTCTTGTCGCGAGGTTCGGCTTTACACATTCCTTCACCGTGCTCGGGATCGTGCTGATCGCAACGGGATTGATTGCGTGGGTATGGATACGCGACATTCCGGCAGGAGCAGGCGGCACGGGAGACAATCCGCCGCTTCTGCATCATCATTCGCTCGCAGCCGACGCCACGCTTCACGGGACCGATGGCCGAAGCAGCACGATTCCTTGGCTGTTCTACGGCATTCCGCTGGCGCTGTCCTGCTCCCAGGGCATCCTCTTCTTTGAGCTGCCGTTGATGAAACAATCCCAAGCTTCCATTATGACGTCCGGGCTGCTGTTCTCGGTTGTCTCGCTCGGCGCGCTCGTGACGCTCAGCTTGCTGTTCCTGAATCGGTTTTCTCCTTATGTAAGAACGATTTGCGGCGCCGGCGGGCTGGCGCTTGTGTTTTTCGGCATGGCGGTGCATTGGCCGGTTCCTCTCGGGGTATCGCTGTTCCTGATCGGTATGTCCAAGGGCATCATCTATCCGGCCATGGCTACGCTGCTCGTCACGCTGACGGATGCAAGCCGCTACGGACGCGTATTCTCGCTCCTGTCGATCTCGTTCTCGATCGGCGCATTCGTAGGTCCGATGTTTGCCGGATATCTTCGCGATTCGATATCTCCATACTATATCGCATTTGTCATTCTCATGCTGGCCTTGTCGTTTATACCGCCAGGATCTCGCAAAACGGCGGCAAACCCGGTCCATTCGGGCTGATTCGACTGTATTTCCCGGGCAATTTTCGACAATGGGGGGGCGTAACATGACGTGCGAGAGGAAGAACGCGATAAAGACTGTGTAACCTGATGAATGATCGTTTGCGGAGGCATATGAACCCGGGCGACTCATATTGGTTCTGCTAAATGGCGATGCTCGGCGGCGGGCGCGAAATAGCGGAAATTGGTTCTGCTAAACGGCGGTGGCTCGGGGGTAGTCATCGTGGCAGCAGGGCTGCCCATCGATGAACGGATGATATGGATCACCCTATCGGACAGCCCCAATACAACAGAGGGTATGGCGCAGCTAACGCTACTCCTCCGCATCCGCAGCCTCTTGAGGCTGTTCCACCATAAACTTGAGCATCGACAGCTTGTTGTCCCAGAACCGGTCGAAATACGCCAGCCAGTCCTTCAGCTCCGCAAACGCATCCGGCTGCAGCCGGTACCTCGTCTCTCGGCCCACCTTCGTTGCCCGTACGAGCTCGGACTCCGACAAGATCCGCAAATGCTTGGAGACCGCAGTCCGGCTCATCGGAAAATGGCCGCTGATCGCCGTTACCGGCATTTCCTCCACGGCCAGCAGCTCCAGCATACGGCGTCTCGTCGGATCCGCAATTGCGTCGAATACATCATGCCGGAGCGCACTCATTCGGCTTCGACCACCTCGCGCAAGCGGACAAGCACAATCGACTCCCAGCCGCCGTCCATCCTGTCGCGAATGACGGCGTGTTTCTCGTTCGCCCCCGGCATCGTATCCTCCGCTTCGCCCCATCCGGAATGTACGAGCGTGCATTCCGTCCCTCCGTCAACCTCCGCAAGCTCAATCAGCACCTGCCAGCCGTTATCACCCCAGGCAAACAGAAGCCGCGATGGGGGTTCCAGCTCCAGCACTCTGCACGGAGTCGGACCGAAAGGCGTCTGGATCGTAAAGCTCCCCCCCACCTCGGGCTGGAAATCGTTCGGCATAAACCAAGCGGCAATTCCCTCCGCTGTGGATATCGCCCTCCACACTCTCTCAATCGGCGCTTTGAACAAGGCGGTTTTTCGAATATCGGCTACAGGCATCTTTTTTCCTCCTCTGAATGTTGGTGCATACGCACATTTATGAAACCTTTTGGTTTCGCATGTTGATTATACGAAACCATATGGTTTCACGTCAAGCGCAATCATGATTTCTTCCCGTAAGTTTTGGTCAACAATGATTAACAAAGAAGGAAATATAGGCTGTAGCTTGAACATGAAACGTAACATCCCTGCTATAAATTCGTTCCGGCATTCGTCTTATGTAGCAAAAGGGGGGAGAAAGGCAGCATGGAGGAAGACGCTCAACTACCCGAGCTGTTCCAGCGTCTGTTTCGGGAGCATTACCCCGCGGTGGCGCGCAAGCTCTACGCCTTGACCGGCGACTATGCGGCGGCGGAGGATTTGGCTCAGGAGGTGTTCCTTCGACTTTACCGGAATCCGCCGGACCGGCTTGAGGCCGTCGGCGCATGGCTGCACCGCGTGTTAACTCGCGTAGGCTACGATTATTTGCGGCAAAGATCGTCGAATAAGGCGCTGCTGGAGAAGGAAACCGCCCGTATAGCCGCTTGGTCGGAAGGTACTGCTTCCTCCGGAGAGACAGAGGTTATTCGCGAGTGGGAGAAGGAGGTCGTCCGGCGGGTTCTGCAAAAGCTTTCGGACCGGGACCGGACCGCTTTGCTGCTTCGCGAGGAAGGCTACAGCTACGAGGAAATTGCTTGCCGGCTTGAGGTGAATCCGAAGATTGTCGGCACGCTGCTCGCCCGCGCGGAGGAACGGCTGAAGAAAAAATACGGGCAGGAGGAGGAAGGAACGGGTGACGAACGGAGCAAAACGGACCGGCGGGGAGCCGGACTTTGATACGCAGCGCGCTTGGGCACGATTCGAGCGGCTGGCCGCACGGGAACCGGTCCCTGCCTATTGGAGACAGGCGGACGAACACATCGTTGCGGCGGATGCGCGCAAAAACCTCACACTGGAGACAAATCGTAAGGAGGATGGTGATTTCCAAATGAAGGATACAACGGAAGCGGAGCACGTCGGTTCGGCGGACGGATCCGCTGGCGGAGCGATTGGCGAATCGAATGCTGGCACAAGGATCAGCACCCCTATCGGCTCGAACAGCCGCAGCAGCAGCGGCTGGCATACGGAAAGCCGGTTGTCGCGCCGATTGCGGCGGCTGACGGCGGCTGCGGCCGCGGCTGTGATAGCAGTCGGGCTCTTTGCGACCCCGCTGGGGGATCGGGCGTTAGGCGCGATGCTGCAGACGTTTCGCATTCAGCACGTGGTCGGTGTCGGCATTTCGGCGGATGATATGGCTTCCGTCTCGGAGCTGCTGGAGAAGGGTTCGCCTGACGGAGATCGGAGCTTCAGCCTTGCCCAATACGGAACCCTTGCTCATTCCGGCGGCGGGAAGGCTGTGACGATTACTTGGGACGAAGCGGAACAACGGATGGGCGCGTCACTGCTCCGTTTAGGGAATTCCACCGCTCCCGTCCACCAGCCTTCTTCTTCGATGACCTTTCAGTTGAATGTTAATGCCGTTAATCGACTGCTTATTCGATTAGGGAGCGGCACGACGCTGCCCGCCGAAGCGGACGGCAAAGCGATTCGGCTGCATATTCCGGACGGCATAACGACAGAAGGCACCTTGGCGGGAAAGCCGGCTCGTCTGCTCCAATTCGGCAAGCCGGAGCTGACCGTAGACAGCGGCATCGATGCAGCCGCGGTCCGGGAGGCGGTGCTCGGACTGCCGGTGCTGCCGGAGAGCATACGCAGCAAGCTGGCGGCAATCGGCGACTGGCAAAGCACTCTGCCCATCCCTGCCCGCGACGGCGTTACGACCTCCATTCGGCTGGCCGGGTACGATGCGGTTATGACGTCGGACAGCAGGAAGCGGTATTTGCTATGGGTGGAGGGCAGCCGGATCGGACTGTTGACCGTCGATCTGAAGGATTACGGCACGGAGCTTTCATTCCGTCAGGCTGCCGAGGAGCTGATCCGACGATGATGATGATCGATACGGCGGATTTGACCAAAACCTTCAACGGCCGCGGCGGCTGCCGCAATATCTCCCTTCAGGTGCCGGCCGGCTGCATCTTCGGCCTGCTGGGACCGAATGGAGCCGGAAAAAGCACCTTCGTCAAGATGCTTGCCGGCCTTCATCGCCCCGATTCCGGCTGGGCGAGCGTGCTCGGTCTGCCGCTGGGCCGGCCGGAGGCAAGACGCAAGCTCGGATATTTACCGGAGCTGTTCCGATATCCGGACTGGCTGACACCGACGGAGGTGCTGCGGTTTCATGGAGGGCTGGGCGGTCTGAGTCCGCGCGAGAGGCGGTCGCCCGCCTTCCGCAGACGGACACGGGATTTACTGGAGCTCGTCGGCTTGTCCGAAGCGGCGGACCGCAGGGTTGCCGGCTTCTCGAAGGGCATGCAGCAGCGGCTTGGCCTCGCAGCCGCCCTCCTGCTGGAGCCAGAGCTGGTCATCCTGGATGAGCCTGCATCGGCTCTTGACCCTGTCGGACGCTATGAAATTCGGGTATTGCTGAAGCGGCTTCGGAGTCAGGGGGTAACCATCTTCCTCAATACACATCTGTTGGAGGATGTAGAAGAGCTGTGCGAGGAAGCCGCTTTTCTCTACGACGGAGAATTGATCGCATCCGGTCCGCTGAAGACGCTGCTCAGCACCGGGCAACGCGGCAATTGGCGGTTCCGGCTCGGGGGCTGGCTGCCGGATACGTGGATGGAGCTGAACGATGCAGCCGGGGATGGACTGTCCTCTATGCTGCGTATCGTGGAAACCGACGAAAGCGGCAATACCGTGCTGTCAGGCCGCATCGCCGATCAAGAGCAGGTTGGTTACTTATGCGCCCTGTTCGTTCGGAACGGATTGACGCTCTATGAATCAGGTCCCGAGGCGAACAGCTTGGAAAGCTGGTTCCTGCGAATGGCCGGGTCCCGGCAAGGAGGTACTGCACAGTGACTGTCTATATTACCGCTACCTTCAAGGAGCTTACGCGCAAGCGCGTGTTCCTTGTCACGCTCATGATCTCCGCCCTGTTCCTGCTCTTGTTCGCCTTCGGTGTGCGAGGGATGGCCAGTATAGCCGAGCAAAACCAGGTATCGCCTGCCAGCTGGCTGATGACAAGTCTCGTTCTGACGGTGCTTGGACTTTTTTTCGCTCAATTTCTATCGGCCTTCTTCGTTTTCTTCACCGCCATGGGGACCGTTACAGGGGAACAGGAGAACGGTTTGCTGCTTGCCGTCGCCGCGAGACCCATACCGCGCTGGAAGCTGTACTTGGCCAAGTGGCTCGGACACGCCGTCTGGATTGCTGGTTACAGCTCCGCACTATTCCTGACCATCATCGGGACGCTGCATGCCTTCGCAGGGTTGCCTGTGCTGGCTGCGGACGTGCTGCGCGGGCTTGGTTTATTTGTGTGGATGCCGCTTCTTCTCCTGACGATCACCATGCTCGGCTCCGTATATTTGCCGATGCTCGGGAATGGCATATGCGCCGCTCTCCTGTACGGCTTCGCCCTTTTTAACGGATTGATTGAAGGGGTTTCGAGCTACGGACAAATTCATCCTGCGATTGAGAAAAGTACGTTCCTGACCGGACTGCTGATTCCGACCGACCTGGTGTATCGGCGCAGTCTGTATGAGGTGCTTGGCGGATCAGAGTGGGCCTCGCTGACCGTTGCGGACATGGGTCCTTTCTCCATCACCAGCGTCCCCTCGAACGCCTTTCTCCTCTATACGGCGGGTTATGCGGGCGTGCTGCTTCTCCTCGGATGCCGGGCGTTCAGCCGGAAGGATTTGTAGAGTTGCAAACAAGGCTGGCCGGAGTAATCCGGCTCAGTCTATTTTTCCGGACCACGTGCTGACCTCCGCATACCGAATACCACTTATCGCAAAAGCATATCGGACATCGGACACCGAATGCCGGACGTCGGACGCTGGATACCCGACACCCGCATCTCGATATCTTGTATGGAGTACATGATAATTTTATGAAAACCGCTTACATGTTGAGTCATCTTGTACGGAATACAACTGGAAGCGCATACATTCTAGCCATTCGCAATAATCCGCCAATTTACCTGTACTCCATACAAGATACAGCCTCATTCCAACGTTCGGGAATGGAATATGCGCCGCTCTCCTGTATGGTTTCGCCCTTTTTAACGTGTTAAATGAAGGGGGTTCGAGCTATGGGGATATTCATCCTGCGTTTGAGAAGTGGACATTTCTGACTGGGCTGCTGATCTCGACCGACCTGGTATACCGGTGCAGTTTATATGAAGTGCTTGGCGAATCGGAACGGGCCTCGCTTACCATTGCGCCTCCTCTATACGGCCAGTTATGCGGGCCTACTGCTTTGTCTCGGTTGTCGAGCGTTCATCCGGAAGGATTTGTAAGTGCGCAATGAGCTTGGAGTTGACTCACACAGAAAGAGGCACTCTGTCTAAAATCAGAGTGCTCCTAAGATATTGGTGAAGCTATGCGCCGGATCCTTCTGAGTCCTGGAACAATTTATAAACGTTCATTACAGGAATAATGACGGGAGAAATTCCAGCTTGTGCTGTAAAACTCGTCAGAATCGACCTCAAATATGGGAGCAGGATCGCAACTGAGTTGATTCTAAATTGTGAGATATCCGTCTCGCCTTGCAAACCAAAATTCCCTTTTAAGGTAACCGACAAATAAAACGGAACTTGGTGAACAGAAAAATCTTCTTTGAAAATATCACATGACAGGGTAATGATAGCGACTGCTAAGGCTTCATCAATTTCCGCATCCCCACTAAACGAGTATTCTAATGGCAATGATTCCGTTCTCGACATGTCATAATGTGGATTTTTGACATAATGGAACTGACTTACTTCGTAAGAATGGAAACGCAAAGCGCTTTCAGACGACATATGCTCTACCTACTTTTATCTGCTAGTTTACTAGGAAATTACGATGCAGCAGGGAAGAACTCTGCCCCACAGATAGCTTCACTTTCGATCAATTTTGCTCGATAACTGTCTTTAATCTTGAAAAATATTTGCTCGCTTACTGCAGGTTTCTCAACCATCTCTACCTGCTCGACTATAATTCCATCCCGAGCAAGAAGCTCAATGAGCTCTTGATCAGAATAACTGTAGAGTATCTCCCTGGCTTCTCTCTCTGCTGCTAATTGTTCAAGCGACCGGTCCTGTATAAGGCTCTCCGTCCCCGCATCACAAATGGTAAAATGAAAGGCCATCTTGGACATTTTTGTTCACCCCTTATTTAAACGTATGTCATTGATTCAATATATGCCGAGTCCCTCAAGCATAATTCGATGCCGTTAGGAATTCTTGAATATTGCTGAATAGCCGAATCTTCCTTCGTATAGGTATATGTATGTGCACGAACCATGACATACCCTTTACTTGAGCATAACATATTACATGTAGTATTATCAAAATCTTCCGGATTATTTCCCTTAGCAGATACAATTTTTAAATTTCTTTCAGATAGTATCCTTTTAATTATTGAATCCCGCAAGGCATGATACACCCTGTTGCATTGTTGCTTAGGATTAGTCAAATCTAGACATTTACTGATATCAGGCAGTGTAATCTGACACTGTAAGACGCCCACCCTATGATACTTTTTGCTCGCAATTTTACGTGCCATGTACGGGTCATCTTCATAAAAGTAAATACCTGTTCCCAACCATCCAGTAGCAGATGGAAGAAAACCTTGTTGAATTATCTTATCCCGAATTGCTAGATCTGTACCATGATATCCTTGAAAAACCATTCTGGCAGCCTCGTAAATGAAATAGTAGAATCACCCTTACAGGATAGCATATTTTTCGACAGTTTCCAACAACTTCCTGCACGAAATCTAACTTCACATGCGATTAACCCACTTGATATCACAACTTCCACCGCAAGCAATCCTCCATAAGCTCCTCCACCCACAGCTCCTGGTGAAGCTTCCTGCCAGCCGCGAGCATCGTCGCCGCAAGCTCCGCATCCCACGCATATCGGCCCTCCTGCAGCCGGGAACGCTCCGCTTCGGCAAGCGGAATACCCATGTGCGCAAACCGGCTATATTGGGCTGCGTCCATCCGCCAAGGGCGGAACGCATGCGGATAACGAAGCTGAAGCCCTTGGGCGATACCAAGCCCTGCTGCATCCAGATCACCTGCATAGTACAACATAGCCCCCTCAAAACTCAGCAACCAGTCAAGCAGCCGGAGCACCGCGGTAGACGGTTGTCCATTCCCGCACAGGATGACCGGCGCCTCCGTCGCGCCAATTCGCCTTTGCAGTGCAGCATCGACAAGCTCCGCAAACACGGACGGATTTTCCACCATCAAAAGGGGTCGCCCCCCCATATTCGCAAGCCGCTCGCCGGATATTCGTTCCACTTGTCTGAGCGTCATGATGCATTCTTCATCCAGACCGGTCAGCTTGGGCGAGTAAAACAGCACCTGCGAGGAAATGTCATCATCCGCGACACCGCCCCGGCGATACCCCTCCCGAATGACCAGCGACTGTGAGCTGCTTGCCTCTGTCGATGCCTCCTGTTCTTCCTCCGCCAGCTCGGACATCGGCAGAGGCTGGTCCTGTATGGAAGCAAGCCCCCACCAGAAGAGACGACCGGCGGGTTGCTTCCAATCGAGCGCATGCGCATCGCCTGCTGTCTTGGCCGCCAGGATCGGCAGCCGGATCGGCTTGTTTTCAATCCGCGACGCGACAAAAGACAAGGCAGCGATGCAGCGATGCAGACAGACCCTCGCTTCCTCCGGCGATCGGCAGAAGACGAGCCGCAGGGTTCGAGTCCCAAGAGCTGTCTCATCGCTCAACCCCTCCAGCCACCGTATTATCCTTCCGTCGACAACGCTTTCCTTCAAGCCTGCAAGCATGTTCCGCCATGCCTCATCCGTCTGCTCCTCCTGCTGCTTGCGAGTCAGCACCGGCGTCCCGAACATCACCTCCAGCAGTTCTGCAACAGTCAGCTCGAAGCGGCTGTCCTTGAGCAGCGCTTCAAACTTCTTCAACGAATAGCGTTTCGTTTCACCCTCCCGGTGAGGGCTGTACGCCCGATAGAACGTATCCAGCGCGCTGCGTTCCTGCTCCGCGATCCGCTCCAGCGTGGCATATCCGCGGACTCCGTTTCCGGATGCCACATATTGGCGCTTCAGCAGCTCCAGAAACCGCTGAAAACCCGGCTGTCCAAAATAATGCCGAATCGCATCGTCGCTCCTCACGTGTTATTGCCGCCTTCCCCCGCAGCAATCGGTTCCAGACGCCGTCCATTCCAGCGGTAGCGCAGCACAGTCACAAAGTCGGCATCCTTCGGCCTGTAAATTTCGCTGATGCCTAGGTTTGGCACCGTATCATAGCAGCCCCACAGCACCTGTGAGGTCATCATATAATCGAAATCCATCTCCGTCAAAAGTCCGAACAGATCGCGAATATTCTCGTCATCCACACCGGCAAACGCTTCATCAAGCGATATGATTTTCGGCGCATCCGGACTCGCATCCGTATAACGCGAATAGGTCGCAGCAAAGAGCGGAATATACATCGACATCGCCTTTTCACCGCCGCTAAGCACATTGAATCTGGCATCCGTCAGCTCGCGGTATTGCGACTCGCTGCCTTTCTTATACCGCAGCGAGAACTGGAACCAGGACCGGTAATCCAGCATCTCGTAAATATGCTTGCGCAGCGCCTCCCGTTCCTCGGCAGCGCCTTGCTTGGCCCACTGGACTCTGGAGCGGAAATGCCCGATTAGCCGCTCTACCTCGTCATCCCGCAGCAAATGCGAGTCACGGCGCAGAAGCTCCACCAGCTCGTCGCTGTTAAGCTCGGACTCCGACTGCGCCGCCTTCGGCAGCCACTGTAGCTGCAGTTTGAGTCCGCTGGATGTGTCGCGCTCCGACATCAGCCGGTTCATCGTCTTCAGCCACAGCTCGGCCCGCTGAATACGCTGGCGAATCGACTTACCAACGCTGCGGAGTATAATTTCCTCGAACAGCTCGCGATCCTTCTCGCTAAGCAGGCTTTCCTGCTCAGCAAGCATGTCGCCCATCTCAGCAAGCAGCGAAGCTGGCTTCTGCGGTCGGGTGCGATCCCGCATCGACAGCAGCGTAATCCGGCCGGAGTCGCTGATTTCTGCTTCCAGCACATACTCGGCCAGCAGCTGCTTCGAGGCGTTGTAATGGTCCTGGAGCACGCCACTCAGCCGCTCCCGGTTGGCCCGGGACATGCTCGGCGCCAGTTCGGCGACAACCGACTTGCAGGCGGCGATCCATTCGTCGGACGAGCCCTCCTCGAGCTCCACACCCGCTGTCTCCGGAACAAGTCTTAGCTGCCACTCACCCATAAAGCGTCGCTTGCTGCGCTCCAGCTGCTCCTCGGACGACTGCTCCCTCGTCGCCATGTTCGATTGCCGATCCCGCAGCACGGCAATCCGCGAAGCGGCAGCCATCAGCGCCTCAGCAAGCCTCCCGCGCTGCGTGGACAGCTCCTGACGGCGCTGCTTCAACGCGCTGATCTGGCCATACAAGTCGCCGATTCCAAGCTCATTCATCAGCTTGCGCAGCTGCTCCACCTTCACCTTCAGCGCATATTGCTTGTCCAGCAGCTCATCCCGCTGCTCCTCCTCCAGCTCGGCCAGCTCCGCCTGCTCCTTCGCTTCGGCCTCGTATCTCTGCAGCTCCTCGCAGCGCCGCCGATATTCGCGCCAGTCCGAGTGTAGCTGCGAAATCCCTTCCAGATACTCGCCGATCCGCTGAACCGCCTCCTGCAGATCACGAAGCGACTTGAGGCGCGACCACCGGGCTGTGATGGCAATAAACGCCTGCTTCAGCTCCGACCAGAGCTGCTGCTTCGCCCGAAGCTGATCCGCCAGCTTGTTCTCCTGCTCCAGCAGCAGGCGAAAGCGGGTTGTCGCCTCATACTGCGCCTTCCAAGCCGAGCGAAGCGCCATGACAGTCTCGTCCTGGCTGGGAAAACGAGCGAGCTCCTGCTGCAGGCTCGTAAGCGCGGCATCGAGCTCGCCGATCCGCTCGCGCAGCTCCGCTATCCCGGCATCGCAGCGTGCCAGCTCTTCCTTCAGCCGGGCGATCTCGGCTAGCTTGAACTGCCTTCTCGCTTCCTTGCCAATATATTGAGCCCGGTGCGTATCCTTTGCGGTTTTGCCGACGACCGCCCCGAACTGGTAGAAATCGCTGCCTACCGTCACTGCCGTCTGCTCCTGAGCCTGCGCAGCCGGATCAAAGCCTTCGCCCCAGGCGAAGGAACGGAGTGCCGCTTCCACCTGCTGCTCGGTCAGACCCGAGCCTGCAGGCGGCGTCGGCTTGAGCACATCTGCAAGCGTGTAGCCCCATTCCAGCGGCTTAGGTACAATCCATACCTCTTCATCCGCTTCTCCGAATGCGCCGATCCGTCCATCCGGCCTGAGCCAGGCATCCAGCAGCCCGCTTCCAAGCAGAGTCAGCTCAAGGCTAGCCCGTTGATCAGCCTCGATATGCGCACGAAACTCGCATGCTTCATAGAGCGGCGCTCCTTGACCCTCGCCATATTCGGCGCGCATCCGCTGCCGGGCCGCGCTGCGATTCGGCTCCGGCTCGCGCGACTGCTCCCAGGCCAGCTTCTCCGCCGCCAGCTCGTCGCGCTGCGCCTGCAGCTGCCGGAGCTGCTGCTCCCGCTCCAGCCGCTGCTTCACAAGCGACTGCCGTGCCTGCTCGGCCTCGCCGCGCACCGGCTCCAGTACCGCTTCCATGCTTTGCTGCTCATACGACAGCTCGCTGCTTGCCCGCAGCACCGCCTGCACCGCAACCTCACTAAGCGGAAGCTGTCGCAGCGACTGCTTCCAGCCGAGCAGGCCCTCTTTCCAGGCGTACAAGGCGGCTTCCGACGCTTCCACTGCTCCGCGCAGGCTGTGCTCCGCCTGATCACGCTCGGAACGCATCGCACCCAGCTGCTTGTCGTACTCGGCAACGAGCTGCCCGGCGTCCCGCTCCTGCTCGGCAAGCCGGATTGCCTCGCCCACGGCAGCGCGGTGCGCCTCCACATCCCGCCGCCAAGCTCCAGTGAAGTCCGCTTCCTCCGGCGGCTCGGGATGCCAATACCTGGCATATACGCCGTGATGCTCGAACTCCATATCACCGGCCAACCCATCCAGCTCCTGCAGCCCATCCTGTTGCTGCTCCAGCAGCTCCGCCTTCAGCTTGCCAGCCTTGTCCGCAGCCAGCTCCGCCGTTTCGCGGCCTCGCAGCGCAGTCGTCAGCCGCTTCTGCGCCTGATCGCAAAGCATAGCCGTCTCCTTGAGCGACTGCTCCGCCTGCTCCAGCTCGTGCTGCTTCTCCATCGCCTCGCTCCGGCCAAGCAGCTCCAGCTCCGTCTCCACCGCAACGGATTGCTCCTGATTGGAAGCCTGCGCCGCCTCGATATCCCCCTTCTCCTTGAGAGCACCCTGCAGCTCGCGGGACAATCCATTCAGCTGACGCTGCACCTCCTCCCGGTCCGCCAGCGCGCCGAGCAGCTGCTCCCCGCTCTGATACAGCAGGCAGCGGTTATACTGCTCGTAGCTCCGGCTCAGCCGCTCCAGCTCCGTCCGATGCAGCTTCAGCTCCTCCAACCGGTCGGCAAGCTGATCCATATCCTCCATCACCTCGGACAGCGGACGCAGCTCCTCCTCATGCAGCGGCGGAAGCGCCCGCACCAGCACCTCGTAGATTGCTGTCGGCTTTACATCCTTGGACAGCTTCGGGCTGCGCAGCTGAATAAGCAAATTCAGCAGGTCCATATACGCTTCCTTATCGTGGAAGCCAAATAACGCACGGTTCACCAGATCGCGATATCCGCGCTGCTCCTGAACGACCTGTCCCCCCGCACCAATCCGCTCCTCAAGACCTTTGCGATCCAGCGGAAAACGTCCCTGACCCTCCAATTCGAGCACCCGGTCATGCAGCCAGAAGTCATGATTGATACGCCGTCCGTCCTCGAGCAGGAATCCCCAGAAGCCGATCTGTGCAACGCCTCGTCTGGCGCGCAGCCCAATTCCGATCGTCTTGTAGATGTTCTTGGCCGGATGATAAAATTCAAGCCACAAATATCCGGTACGATCCGTATGCTCTTCCTTGTCGCCGAGCAAATAAAATTCGATCTTACGGTCCTTGGAGCCAAAAGGATCGAGTCGGTTCGGATGCTTGTCCCCGTCCAGCACAAGCGGAATAAAGCTCTGCATCGTGACCGACTTGCCCGCTCCGTTCGTTCCCCGCAGCACAAGCCGGCCATCCTCCAGCTCAAACACCTCGTCTTCATAAAACCAGAAGTTGAGAATTCCAGCACGGTTCATCTGCCAGCGCTCGCGCAGCTTCTCCACGCTCCCGCGAACCGCTTCGCCAGCCCGAAGCGCCTCCAGCCCTTCATATCCACGCGTATCCATCATGCCGTCCCCTCATCTCCTTCATCCCATGAGTACTCCGCGCTCCACCTGGACACAACGGCAGCTACGACAAAACGCTCGCCGCCCTCCGCATCCCCGGCCGTCCACGCTCCGAGCTTCCATTCCTCCATATGCGCCGTAAGGACCTCCGCAAGCTCACTCAGGCTCATGCCTCGGTGCTCCTTGCTCCAATATTCCTCGTATCGCAGCTTCAACTGATAGAGCAGACCCTCCACATCCGTCCGGGTGAGCTCCACTGTCCCATGCTCCGTCACATACCAATCCCTGCTGCCCATCCTTTTTCTCAGCTCACCCGCGAACAGCAGCACAAGATCGGACACGCCCGCCGCTGTAGGAAACAGGCTGCATTCTCCGCTCAGCTCCGGGTGGAAGAAATACAGTCCCTCGCGGTAACGGCTGCCTTCCAGTCCGAACATAAATTGAAGCTGATCCGCCAGTGTGCGGCGCTGGGTCTGCACATAATACAGCTCCTCCGAGCTCCACTCCCGATCCGCCACCGAAGGCTCCAGCAGCAGCCTTCGATAAATCCGATGACGGCGCTTGCGCAGCTCTCCGTCAATCGTCTCGGGATAAACCACCTGCTCGTTAAAGTCCTCCAGATGCATATAGGCCTTCAATTCCTTCGGAAAATGGCGCAGAACATATCTGGCTGTCGGCGAGCATTCATAGAGCACATTTTTGGAGCGGCTGTCATGCGCCCAATCTGACTCCTCCCCGTCGATATGGCGAAGCACGCCAAGCTGGCGCAGCTTCTTCAGCGCGCGAACCATACAGAGCCGGTGCTGATAATTTTCCCAATCCATCGCAAGGCCAGACAGCGTCAACTGCTCGCTCACCTGTTCCACAATTTCGGTCAGTACGAACTGGTCCAGCTCCGTCCTCGATTCCAGAAACCACAGTGAATAAGCGAACAGCGCATAATCGCGCGGCTCGCGGAATTCGGGAAAGCCCATCCATGGCGATGCGACGACCGGGGCCTTGTCCAGCTTGGCCATCGTTCGGGTCAGTATAAGCGAGAAGCCGGTAAACTCAGCAAACCAGTCGCGCAGCTCTGTATACTGGTCCCGGATCGCGTAGAACAGCTCAGGATCCTCATCCTTCGCAATCCAATGCCGGTTCAAGAGCGCATTCGCGCAAGCGCGGCGCCGCTCATTCCAGTGCTCAGCATCTGCTCCCCGGTTCGTCCGCATCCGGCGAAGAGCGTAAGACGTCGTACCTCCTCTAGCCATGAGCGGACTCACCTCCTGCCACTTCAATCGTATAATTTTGCATGCGCAAATCGCCGTCCTCACATAGCAGAACAGCGTCAGCTTCCTCCACATCCGGTATGGCAAGCGAAATCCGATACCCGTCGGCTGTCACGAACGAGCGGGAGGCTGCCGCTGTACACCGCCCGATCCATTGCAGCAGACGCATCCGCTCCTTCGCTCGCAGCCTGGGCAGCTCGCCGATTCGAACCTTGCCGAAGTTGCGCATGCGCTCGACGAACACCCGCTCCTCCTCCAGCTGCTCCAGCAGCTGCTCGCGGTACGATTCGCGCTTCGCCGCATGGCTTCGCATCGGCTCCGAGGCCGTTCGGCTTGTCCGCTTGCGGCTGCGTGTTCGGATGAGACGCACGTTAGGCGTCTCCTGCCATGAGGAAGCGTCCGCCCGCTCCGTGCTGCGCTCATCCCCCCCCTGTAGATGCCGACTCGGGAACAGCCCGAACACATAAGCGGCCAGCCTGTGCGCATCCTCCACACGGTCCAGCTGCGCAAACCTGCGGCCTAGCTCCTCCAGATCGCTGCGCCTGCTTACACCGCCGCGCCGCCGCTCCTGCAGGCGCACCGCGCTGCGCACCACCTTCGCGATCGCCTCCTTCGTCGCACGCTCCAGCAGCGTCAGCTCACTCCACTCCTGCCCGTCTCCGACAAACCATCGCGTCAGGTTGCTCCAGCCCATCTGCAACTCCAGCCTCAGCTCCTCCGCCGACTTGCCCTCCTCGAGGCGCGGCTTCGCCAGCTCGTCAGCGAGCACCCGTTCCAGATACGCCTCCCGCAGCCCATCGCGAATTTGCTGCAGCTGTCCCTCAATTTTATAGGCGCTGCGCTGCAGCCCCTTCACGAAATGCTGCAAGTAATTGACCAAATTATCCTTCAGAGCCAGAAAGCCCTCTGTCGCCATCATTTCCTCAGCTTGAATCGAATGAATGCTCGCGATAAAGTCCGCTGCATTCTCATGCATCGTCTTGAACGCCTCGTACAGCTTCTCCCAAATTCGCAGCGCCTCTCCCGGCTCCAGTTCCATCGTTTTGCTGCGAATTTCAAAGACACATGCCGCGATCGTGTCAAAATATGTCGTTTCGAGCGAGCCGCCGTACCCCTTCACCTTTTCCAGCGACTCCAGCATCCGTTCAATCTCAATCGCATAAGGCGTCAGCAAATACTGACTCTTCTTGCGCATATATTCTTCCACAGACAAAGCGCGTCCCCCGTCGTGACGAGACGCCAAGTTGCCCCAGCCCTTCAGGCTCTCCAGATCGGACAAGCACTGCTCCAGTGTATAGCCCTCGAGCACACCCCAAGCTCTTACGCCATCATAAATGTCTTCCGGCCGCATCCAATAATTCAGCCGCTGATATTCCATATACATATACCGCATGATCGCCCTGTATCGGGCAACATTAATTGCCGTCAGGTAGCTAAGCTCCGGCACTGCCCGCAGCCCGGCCGGTGTAATGATCGAGTCCACGTCCGCTCCTCCTTCGAATGACTCTATCATTCTACCAAATTCGACGCGTTTCGTGGAGTGCGGATTGATTTTCCAGCCGCCTCATCAATTATCAAGCAACAGACTCGTGAACCGCTCCGCCTGCATTGGCTTGCCGATCAAATACCCTTGCCCCAGGTGGACACCGAGCTCCTTCAGCTTCTCAAGCTGTTCTCCGGTTTCGATTCCTTCCGCTACCGTCAGCCGCTTCAACCCCGATGCGAGCGCAATGACGGCTTTGACAATGCCAAGATTCTCTTCGTTGTCGATCATATCCCGGATGAACGTCTGGTCGATCTTTACAATATGAACGGGCAGCTGCTTCAAGACGGACAAGGAGGAGTAGCCAATTCCGAAATCATCCATCGCGATTTCAATTCCGAAATGACCAAGCTCACGTATGTTCATCACACACGTATCGAGATCCTCCATTGCAGCGCTTTCTGTTATTTCCAGGCACATGCATGTCGGATCCATTCCCGACTCTCGAATGACAGAGCGCAGGCTGCCCAGGAAATCCCGTCTGGCAAAATGCTTGCCCGAAATGTTGACCGAAAGCTTCAGCCCCTGACATCCGAGCTGACTCCACTTCTTCCACTGTCGACACGACTGGAGCAGCACCCACTTATCAATCGATTGCACCAATCCGATTTCTTCGGCAACCGGAATAAATTCACTTGGAGGAATAACACCGATTTCGCCGCTCCGCCAGCGTACAAGCGCTTCGACACCTGTAATCCTGCCAGTAGTCAGATTTACCTGAGGCTGATAGTGAACTTCGAAATCCCCCGTCTCGACCGCCTGTCTGAGCGCGACCTCCAATTGTAATCTGCGCATGGTCGCCTGTGTCAGCCGCTCGCTGTAGGTTTCCGCCTGATCCCTGCCTGATTTCTTTGCTTGATACATCGCCGAATCCGCGTTTCTGAGCAGAGTCGAAGCATCGCGTCCATCCTCGGGATAAAAGCTGATTCCGAGGCTGCCGGTGATGCGAAATTCAATTCCATCGTAATAAAATGGTTTTCGGAGTTCATCCAATATACGGCTGTTGACCATTCGCGCCTCGTCCTCGCACGTAAGTCCCGTCAGCAGCAGCACAAACTCATCCCCGCTCAAACGCGCGACCAGATCCCCCTTACGCACACAAGCCCGAAGCCGTTCCGCCACGTGCCGGAGCGCCGCATCCCCAGCCTGGTGTCCATAGCTGTCGTTGATCATCTTGAACCTGTCCAGATCAAGCAGGATCACGGCAGCCTGTGAAGCAGACTTCTCGGAATCTTCCAAAGCCCGGCGCAGCTCCTGCTCAAATTTCAACCGATTCGGCAAACCGGTTAACGCATCGTGGTAAGCCATCCGATAAATTTGCTCTTGAAAGCTGTTGCGCTCAAGCGCCAATGCAACGAGATCGAACGCATGCGACATCGCATCGTAATTCCAGTGCAGCCTCATCGTATCCATCTCGCCGGTCGTAACCAGAATTCCCCATTCCCTATTCTCCGTGCGAATCGGAATAATCGACGTAACCTCGGATGGATAATGAGGATCGTATTTCAAGAAATCGCGAGGAGGAAAGCAGTCCATCGGGAGGAATGAAGGAAAAAGCGATTCGGGTCCTTCCGATCCTTCCGGACTATGGCGGCTGTAGGCAGCTTTTAGATGAAGACCATTCCTGCGGCCCGCCGCATCCTCGGACCACATGGCCAGAAAGCCCTTGCGCACGCTTGCAGGCATCAGCAGCTCCAGATCCAGCTTCTGATTGAGCGACAGCAAGTGTTTTCCCGCCTCGTGATTCGTATAGAGAATGGTCTCCAAATAATGAATGACCTTCTGCTGCAGCTGCAGCTGCTCCTTCTCCTGTTCCTGCTCAACCGTATCTGTCGAAGCCTTGCCGTTATCGCAGTCGCAGCCGCATGAATGGCGCAATCGAATCGGAGTAGGCAGCACATGCCGCTGCGTCACCGATACTTCGCCGTTCCAGCAGGCCGCAATCAGCTCAACCGCCCGTTCAGCCATCTGCTCGATCGGATGGACAACGCTGCTCAAGCTGGGCTGCGAAGCCCTTGACGGGGGCAGATCGTCAAAGCCGATGATTGCCGCTTCTTCCGGAATCCGCATACCCGCCTGCTGAAGCCTTTCCATAAAACCAAGCGCAACCATATCGTTTCCGCAGATCGCAGCCGTGAACGGAATCTTTCGCTTCAGCAGCGTTTCGGCGCCGACAAATCCATCATACCGCTGATTGGAACGGGTCGATACAAGCAGTCCGGGATCGAAATCGATGTCGTGTTCCTGCAATGCATCCAGGAAGCCGTCGTACCTTTTGGAAATGTTAAATCGGTCCAAACTGCCGACGAAGGCAATGCGCCGATGTCCGTGAGCGATCAAGTGACGTGTTGCTTCCCTCACCGCAAGCCGGTTATCGATCTCTACCGAATGAAAACGCGAATCGTTCTGATTGCAGCTAATCAAAACAACTGGCTTGCCGCTTGTGTACAGCTCATCCAACAACGATGGAGAGAACGACTGGGCAATGGCGATCCAACCGTCAATATCCTTATCGCCGATCAGCATATCCAGCTTATCGTCGGTTCGAACCGCAATCATCTTCACTTGCATAGCCTCAAGCAGACGGAAAATCGTATAGTGTGCTTTGCCGAAGTAAAAGCCGTCCAAATACGGCGAGATGACTGCTACCGTTAACCCACGATGCGTCGACATACGGCATCCTCCCGATTAGCAACAATATTGTAAAAACAGTATACCTCACATCTTATGGTATTGTAAGCCATTTTATTTGAACTCAAGCCACGCCGAACAAGGCTGCCCGGAGTGATCCGGAGCAGCCTTGTTTGATACAACGATTGAAACTCCTCTTGCAGTTACAGCAAATCGCGTCGAAGCACATCCGCAGGCTTCGGCGACAAGTAGCCGAGCGGAATATCGAACACGGTTTTGGCGCCGGTCTGACCTTGCTGATGCATCCGGTACGCCGCTCTGGTGCAGGCGACCAGAACGCTGGCCGTAAATTCCGGATTGCTTCCAAGCGTCAATCCGAATTCGATGATTTGCTTCGTACCGGCACCGGTCATTCCGCTGCGAATGACGAATCCGCCATGCGGCATACCGGAATGCTCCGCACGGAGTTCCTCTTCACTGATGAACGTAACGGTTGTATCGTAATCGGAGAAATAGTTCGGCATGTTCACGATCGTACGGCGAATCTCCTCCAGATCGGCGCCTGCTTCGGCAACGACAAAGCATTGACGCAGATGCTTCTCGCGAGTCGTATAATCCGCCGTTTCGCCGCTGCGAATTCGGTCGATTACGCTCTGCACCGGGATTGTATACTGCACGCCGTTCTTCACGCCGGGAACACGCCGAATTGCATCGGAATGTCCTTGGCTCACGCCTTTGCCCCAGAACGTATAATCTTTCCCTTCCGGCAGAATCGCCTCCGCCAGCAACCGATTCATGGAGAACAGGCCCGGATCCCAGCCGGTCGATATGACGCTAAGCGTCCCCCTGCCTTTGGTCGCCGCATCGACTTGCTCGAAATACTCCGGAATTTTCGCATGGGTGTCGAAGCTGTCCACCGTATTAAACATGCGCGCGATCGAAGGTCCTTGCTCCGGCAAATCCGTTGCCGAACCGCCGCATAGAATCATCACGTCGATCTTCCCGATATATTGCTCAAGCGCGGAGATGTGCTCGAACTTTACGCCGCTCGCTGTCTCGCTGACCTGCTCCGGCTGTCTTCTCGTAAAAATGGCGATGAGCTCCATATCCGGATTTTGCCCGATAGCCAGCTCTACCCCTCTGCCCAGGTTGCCGTAACCTACAATACCTACCTTCATGTCCTTTGAACTCTCCTTATCTCGCGATCTTTTTGGGAATCGAAAATTTCCGACACCTATTCTATTATAAAGATCTTACACGAGATGTAAACAATGAAACAAACGTCCGGACAAAAAGACAGGTATACACGCAGCTCATTTCGACACTTGTATCGAGGCAAACATGAACTTGTACTTCACCGACTTGCTCACCGTTACGACACCGGTCATATACGACTTGAATACTTCCGTTTTCTCCGTCCTGCCGAACGGCCCAAGCTCGCCGCCCGTCTCCTTCACATATACGAAGCCTCGATCCATCACGCCTCTTCCGTCGCGGCTCGTGATATATTCGCCTGTACGTTCATTAATCGTATGACCGATGCCGATCTTGCCGAGCGCCTTCGCCCCCTTCACACCTTCGAGCGCCCTCTGGACAACCTTCTTGTCCGTAAACCAATCCGTATTCCCCTCCGCCTTCACACCGTACAATACGTAAGCCTTCTTATCGGTCATGTCGAAGAAGCTGCTCTGACCGGTTACCGATCCGAAGGTTGATTCCAGGCTCAGCTCGTAGGCATCGCCGTTCGAGGTGATGGATGCTCCATTCCCGAACAGGCTCGCTTCCAGGCCGAATGTAATGTCCGGAATGTCGCCGCGTTCGGGATAGGTCGCCAGAGCCTCCTTTTCGATGTCCGGTCTCAGGTCGCTTCCTTCCCAAGCGGACGTTTGATCGCTGTCCTTGGCCGAAATCGGCATATTCGCCTGTCTCATCCACAGCTCCATATATTGCTCCGCGAATTGTAAATCAATCGCACGCATATTCAAGGCGTAGGCTTCCCTTTCCAACTCATTCAAGGCAATGCCTATGGAATCGTAGACGAGCTTCTCCCGACTCGACTGCAAATAATGGAATACATCCTCGTTCCGGATATACTTCAGCAATCCGCCCGACTTCAGCCAGTATTCCTCCAGCAGCTGTTTGGTCCGGCTGTAGAGCTGCTGCGATTCACGCAGGATGAATTCCGCATTCTGCTTCCGCAAATTCAGGCTGGCACGCTTCCAATCCACATCAAGCTTCGCATACGCCAAGCTGGAGGCAACCGACTTGGACACATCCGGCAGCTGCAGCGAGAACAGCTCCGCGAGCAAGCGCTGATTTGCCTCCGTTGCCGCTTCGGCGGCCTCCTTCAGCTTCGGCTCATATACCTGCTCCAGCGCCTGCAGCTGGTCCTGGAGCACAAGATCCGAATGAGCCAAGCGCTCCAGATAACCGAGTCGCTCCTTCTCCAATCGATGCTTGTAATAGGACTCCAGCACCAGATACGCATAAATTTGCCTCACGTTCTTCTGAATCGGATACGTTCCTTGGCGGGTGGGAGCTTCCGGCCTCATATAGTCCGAATATGCGTTCCCATAGCGAATCATTCGGGATTGGGCCTCGGACCATGCATCATGCAGCTTGCCGGCCTCACTTCGCACATATTGCTCCGAACGCATCAGGTGATCGGCATTGCCGATCGTCGGGAACGGCTTGATCCGGATTTGAGCGCCCGGCGTATCGACCCCCTCCTTCACCTCCGCCGTATCAACGTTCGACCGGGCAATCGTGTACAGCTCATCCATGAAAGCTTCCTTCAGCGGGAATTCATCGGAGAGCGGATTCAGCCCTTGGACCGCCTGCAGAAACGATTCAAAATGGTGCTCCGTCACTTCGTTAAAGGCATGCTTGGCGCTTTTCACCATCGTCTCGGCGGCAAGCTCGTAACGCTCATTGCGCAGATGAACGGTTGTCAGCACTTGATACGCAGGACCGAAGTCGCGCATGACACGGAGCGCCTGTCCCGCGTAGCGTTCCGCTGCCTCGAAATCTTCCGCAGCCACATAATGATTGGCGATGTTCGTCAACAGAATCGGATTATCCGGCTGCTGGCGAAGCGCAAGCGTATAGAAATATAACGAATCCTCCGTGCTCCCCCGCTCCCCGAGCATCGCTGCAAAATTGTTCAGCAGCAGCGGGTGCGGATACGCCTTGACAGCCTTCCCAGCCTGTTGAAGCACCGGGTCGGAAGCAAGTCCGAAGGCTTGAGCAATCGCCATGTCTCCGGATGCATGCAAGGAGCGTTGCGATTGTATAGCGGGATCGACGGCGGCTCCGGCACCAATACCTGGGCCGATTCCCGTGCCGATTCCGGACGCGGTAGGAGCAACCGACTTGTCGATCTGGCGAACGAGCTCGTTATACGGCTCCAGCTTCCCCTCCAGCACTGCACGATCATCCTCGCATCCCAGCATCAAAAGGAATAACCCGATTGTGATGACAACTGTCCCCATTTTCCGAAGCATCGCGTTCCCCCCGCACAACAAAGGCCGACTCGCGTCGGCCTTCGCATTATTTTCCGATCATCGGCTCACCGATTACACTAAGGCTCCCCGTCACCCAGACGTTCAGCACCTTCACATCCTTGACATCGACTTCAACCTCGTACAGCTTGCCAAACTGGGCATCCAGCTTTTTGACAAGCACATCGTGCTCATCCCGAATTTCAATTTTCGGGCTGTCCGCCATGTAGGATCCGTCCGGATATTTCCGTTCGTCTACCCAGAAGGTTGCCTTGAACTTGTCATACTCATAATTTGTCTTTACAAAAACATGAAGCCCCGCATAATACTCCTCATCCGTCGCATATCCAAATTCAAACGATTTGCCCGGCGCTCTCGAGAGCAGCTCCGGTGTGCGGCTCTTCAGCTTGTAAAGATCGGCGCCCGACCCCTCCAAATATTCCGGCGATACCCGAATGTAATGGATCGTTTTCTTCCCGATGTCGCCTTCCGTATCGCCAAGATACGCAGTCGCCGTATTGGCGTCGTACGTCACCTTGAGCCCTACTGCTTCCGCAACAGCGCGCAGCGGCAAGTAGGTGCGGCCCTTATACGTAATGGGCACCATCCTCGTACCGTCGCTCGGCTCAATCGGAACAAATTCCTTCCCATGCAGCACAACCTTGATCGTCGCATTCAGGTAGGCCGTAATTTCGGTCAGCCCGTTGGCCGCCACCAAATTGACCGAGACACTGAGCGCCAGCAGCACCGAGAGCAAGATGACAACGAAATTCCGCTTCAGCCTTTTCAACATTTCCAGCACCCTTCCTTGTTTCATGATTCGTCGTATTCCTGGCTAACACAGGTATCCTATCACGCAGATGCTATCATTTTACACCGCAGTGACACTATCAAAAAACTTCGCATTCGACAAAGTGAAGTGTCTAATGGCACTGGACGCGTGTGAGTTTGTTTTTTACAATAAAAGGGTGAATACGTTCGGAGGCGATATGGATGCATCTACGCGATGTTCTCAGCAATCAGGAGTTGTTTGTCGGGAGAGAAATGGAGCTGGCGCAGCTGCGCGACACGTTCGAAAGCGATCGTTGGACGATCGTTCACGTGTACGGTCCAGGCGGCATCGGAAAGACAACGCTGCTGCGGAAATTCGCCGAACAGCAGGAGGGCGTGACCTGCCTGTATATAGAAGACATTGGAGGAACCGACAATCCGGCTGTTGTTCTGGAGTGTTTACGGCGTTCCATGCGGCAAGCTGGACTTTGTGACACAGACACTGACAGCGAGGACCCGGATGCCTTCATCGCGCTCATGAATGATATCGCGTCTCATCGACGTCTGCTGCTGCTGATTGATAATCTTGAGTCATGGAGTCCGATCTACCATTGGCTGCTGGATACATTCCTTCGGTCCTTGCAGCAATCCATTCCGATCTGCACATCAGGAAAAATGGCGCTTGATGAACGCAGACTGAGCCGCATCTCACGCCGCCATCGCATCCGAAATATAGAGCTTAAGCGGCTTTCTTCCCACGAAGTGAATGAATATGCGAGGCTGTGCAGCATCGACGATCCAACGCTTGTTCACGCTCTGCAGGGATTATCGGGAGGCAACCCGCTGGCGCTGTCCATGGCGTGCAGCATTATTGTCCATTCGGGGCACACCGAATTTCTGCAAGCTCCAAATCGCCGGCAGCTTATCGGATATTTGACCGCTGAGCTGATGAAGGATTTGCCCGATGCCGCGTATGCCCGGTATTTGGAGGCAGCTTCCGTCCTTTGGCGCTTCGATCAAGATTTACTCAGACACATTCTTGATGAAGACGTGCCAACACCATCGTTCCAGCAGTTTTGCCGATTTCCATTCGTGATGGGGTTGGAATTGGGTTGGATGCTCCATGATTCCGTGAGGCACTGGCTGCTGTCGGACTTGCAGGCCAGGAAACCCGACACATACCGTGCGTACCGGCTGCGGGCTGCGTCTGCGCTGCAAATGCGGGAACGTTCCGGCTATATGTGCCGTGAGGAATGGAAGAAAGATATGCTGTATCTGCACGAGGAGGATTTCTTTCGGGAGCTGCGCTTCGGCGGAGAGGGAGCGATTGAGAGCAGGCCATGCCGGGAGCAGGATTTGTCGCGGCTGGCGGAGCTTTACCTTGCCTATTTGTCGTATCATGCTGTTTACCGGCCGGGGGACAGTAATTTGACCGATGTAATTCGTCCCCTGTGGAAGCTGTCGCCCGAATCATTCGATGGGTTGTGGCTGAAGGGCCGAATGATCGCTTTCTGCGTATGCGTGCCGCTTCGACCTGAGACGGTGGCCGTGCTCCGTATGAACCGGATAACCAGACAAGTGGCTGACTGCTATGATCCCGATTTGCAGCAGCAGCTGATGTGCATGGTTGGCCATGAGCCTTACCTGGAGCATGAGTACAGCGGCAATTTTGCTGCCGCCTTCCTGAAATGGCTGCGTGCCGATACGGTTGTGCTAACCTTGATTAACACCTCGTTTACTCCGTTGTTTTTATCCAAGCTCGGATTCGGCCGAATGCCAGAGGCTGATGCCGTGACGCTGCAGGGGGTTGTATACGAGGCATATAGGCTGGACTTGCGGAACGGCGGCAATGCGGAGACGGCAGGCAGCAGCGAGGCGACCCTGGCCGGACGTGACGAATCGCTGCATGCCGGTCGCGGTATGCCGGAGAAGGAGCAGCAGGCTGCGGCGGCTCGCCAGGCGGCGAATCTGCCCGCCTCTCCGTATAGCCTCGACCTCGCCGAATGGACCGTTCATGTCAAGGCCGCATTAAAGCATTATGCCGACCTGCCCTATCGTCCGGAACTGACCATGCCGCTCTCCGCTGGCATATGGAACTCCTCGTTTCGCGATAGACAGACAGAGTCGCCGCCCAGCGCAGAAGCGCAAGCGGCGCATATTCAGGAGCTGATGCGGCAAGCCTTGAGCCGTCTAGGCAAAGGCACACAGCGCGAGATGACGTACAGCCGCATTTTGCTGCATGCCTACATTCGCAAGACAGGCGCTCACAATCTTGTCGCCGAAATGCTCCATCTGTCTGTCCCTACGTACTATCGCTATTTACAAAAAGCCATTCGGGCTTTTGCCTGCACATTAGCGGAAATGTCAAGACAATGAAGAATGGATGACCGCTCGTTTCGCAAGCAGCCTCTCTACAGCGTCTTCCGGCGCGAGCACACAGCCGATCGGATGCTCCGGGCTGCCGTACAAATCACCGTGGAAATCGCTGCCGCCGGTAACGGCGAGATCATAGCGTTCGGCAAGCTGGAGCGCCCGCTCCGTATGCTCCACAGTATGCGAGGTGTGGAACGCTTCAATGCCGCCCAACCCTTCGGCAACCCACTCCTCCACCGCCTCAAAATTACCGAGCTGACCCGGATGTGCCAACACAGCTGCGCCGCCGGCCGCTCGAATGGCGCGTATCGCCGCAACCGCGTCCGCATATTCGATTCGCAGGAATGCAATGCCGTCCGGTTTGCCGTCCGATCCGCGAGCGAACAGCTCCTTATACAGAGGTCCGTGAATCGAGACGCATAAGCCCAAGTCCAGCAGCGCATGCATGATATGCTGCTTATACACGCCTGTTCCATGCTCCGCATACTTGCATACGCGCTCCCACTCCAGCGGATATCCCCGTTCCTGAAGACGCCGCACCATCTCGCGGGAAGCCTCGTGGCGTCGTTCACGAACCGGCCTGCATACCGCCTCGAGTGCCGGATGACCCGGCTCCACCGCGTACCCAAGAATATGGGCCCGACGGCCCCGCTTGAAATCGTACGCCGATATTTCAATGCCGGGAATAATACGAACGCCCAGCTCAGCGCCCGCCTCTACCGCAGCAGCGATTCCCGCCGTTGTGTCATGATCGGTGATGGCGAGCGTATCGATCCCAAGGGATGCTGCCAGCGCAACAACCTCCCGCTCCGACATCGTGTTGTCCGAGCTCCACGTATGACAATGCAAATCCGTCCCAGCCATTGTCCCCTGCCTCCATTCCATTTTATAACCTAGTTGCCGTTCAACAATGCCCGCCCAATCCGCTTACGTTCAAGCTCAAGATGCTGCCGGACCGGAGTTCGCACCCGCACCCGCTTCCGCCTTGACCGCCAGCCGCTTCGATGCGGCCAGCCAGGCGAGCATGCCGAAACCGAGCAATAGCGCACTGCCGATACATACGCCGGAGAAGCCGATACGCTCAGCGGCCGCATAAGCGGCGAGCGGACCGGCGGCCGCTCCGAGATCAATGGCAAGCGCATGGCCGGACAACGAGCGTACACCGTCGTGACCGCCCCTCACGATGTCCGTCGCGAGTGCATCAGTAACCGTAGCAAGCGCCGTTCCCGACAGCATCATCCCCATTATCAGCGCGAGCATGATGCCGACCGACAACGGCAACGACAGCAGCACATAGCCGACCGCCGCAGCCAGCATGCCTCCGATCAGCACCGGACCGCGCCCAGAGCGTCCGTCGGACAAACCGCCCACCCAAGGGGCAAACCAAGGGTCCAGACACCATTTGACCAATTGAGCGGCTGCGGCTGCAGCCGCCACTCCGACCGCGGCGAACCCCAGCTCCAACGGAAAATGACCCGAATCCGCAAGCAGCCTCGTATAGGAAGAGGTAAACACTCCCTGGGTCGAAAATGCCGCAATCAACGCCATCCCCCACACCGCCCACACTCTCAGCCGCTTAATCGGCAATGTACCGATCTGCCCCTCATGTATCCGAAGCAGCGACCCTTTCGAGCCGGGGAGTCGAAGACTGAGCGGCAGTCCGAGCAGCATCACCCCTGCAAACAGCATCGGCGGAACGAACGGTCCCATGAAATTGGCCAGCAAACCTCCGCCCACCATGCCGATCAGGCTGCCGATTCGAAACACGCTCGTATACACGCCCATCAGCCGTCCGGAATCGCTGCCGTCCGAATTGTCGAGGACACTGATGTAGCCGGTCATGCGGAGTGCACACCAGACGAGCCCCCATACGAATCGGACCGCCAGCAGGCCCGCGAAGCCCTTGACTACGCCGTAAGCGCACGTTGTAGCCGATGCAAGCAGGATACAGATCAGAAAAATGAGCCTCGTATCGGTTCTGGCAATGACCCACGAGACGAGAGGACCGAATGGAATACGAATGAATCGATTCGCTGCAAGGAGCGCCCCCACCTGCCACAATGAGGTTAGTCCGAATTCAAGGTAGTAGATCGGCAGCAGGACGTAGAGCATGGAATCGCCAATCAGACAAAGCGCCGTAACCAGCGCCGTTCGGCGCACATTCCGATAAGCGTTGTCCCTCATCCGGCAGCGTGCACGTTGTCGGCTGCCTCCCGATAGGCGAACGTCCGGCGAAGCATATCGGGCCAGGAGGATTCGTATCGCGATCGGACCTCGTGAATCGCCAGACCGTTAAAGCCGGTCTCCAGTACGCGCATGATTTCCCCATATGGAACATTGCCCAATCCGATCGGTGCATGCATATCGCCCCGTCCGAGTAACAGCAGCTCGTATTGATTTTTCTCCGTGGAATAACACGCTTTCCCGAAATTGTCATGAATGTGCAAATGAATAATGTGAGGCGCCATTAACGCAAGCTCTTCTCGCCATGACAAGCCGTACATGGCAACTGCCAAATGCAAATGCCCGAAATCAAGCGCCGCCCCGACATGGGAATGACCAATCCGTTGAATTTGCTGAACGAGCTCAGACGGCAGCTCCGCATAGCAATATCCCGGGCAGTCGAGATACGGTCGCATATTTTCCATCGCGATTCGAATGCCGAGACGCTTCGCGCGCTCCCCGCACTCGTATAGCGCCACACGCTCCTGCTCCAGCAGCCGAAGCCTGTCATCCGCTGTATAAACCGGCCAATGCGCCGGATAGAGAAACTGCTCCTCCGGCACATAACGCGCTGGGTGGTACACCACCGTCTCCGCACCGATTGCCGCAGCCGCCTCCAGGACGGCATGCAGCGCCTCGGTATCCTGAGATGCCCCCTCAGGCCGGAACAGGTTGATATCGAAAGGCGCATGGGCCGATACACGCAAGTCGTATTCCCGAAACAAAGCGGTATACGTTGCGAGCTTGGAGCGATCCAGGCTGCCGTTGATGACAACCTCCATCGCCTGGATCGGCAGCTCGACCGCCGTAAACCCAATCTCCTTCACCTTGCTCAGCTTCGCGCGCAGCCGCTCGATCTGATTCACTGTTTCGTCTACAGGAAGGCTGACACCAATCCCCTTCACCTGCATGGCGAACCTCTCCTTCCCGTCATTGACGCCTATATCCGCAGCGCCTCCGGAGACATAGCCGAACGACGAGCTCCGTAGTCCATCCGGCAGACAGCAGCGCCATCTACCCAAACCTGCTCGATCGTCGGATACTCTCCAGCACCGCCTGAACGGATGACATTCTTCGCCACACCCGTTCCACCGCCGACCAGCAGAAGATCCGCCCGTTTGCCGGGTTCAATGGAGCCCAGCTCCGTCTCAAGACCGACGGCCTTCGCCGCATTCAGCGACACCAGCCTCACAACGGACGGCAGATCGTATCCGCGTCTATGGAGTGCAAAAACCGCTTGCAGCATCGCCGGCGGATAATAGTCGGAGCACAGCGCATCGACAACGCCGGCGTCAATTGCTTCGTTCGCCGACAGGTTATTGCTGTGCGACTTGCCCAGCACTACATTCGGCGCCCCCATCACGACATACATACCGCGCCGTTTGGCGTCCTTTGCCACCTCGAGATCAACTGGAAATTCGGAAATGATCGCCTTCCAGCTCTGCATCAGATCCAGCTTTTCGACCGAATCGTCGTCGTGGCTTGCCAGCGGAATGCCTTTCGCAGACGCCATCTCCGCCAACGCCCGCAGCACCTCGGACGGCGTCTTCGGCTGTCCCCGCCGTTCCTCCAGCATTGCAGTCGCCTCTTCGTCGGAAAGATTTTGTCGCGACATGATGAACCTCTTGTGCACTTCCAAATCCCGATACTGGCCTTGGCCCGGCGTATGATCCATAAAGGAAATCTGGTCAATCTCGCCGCCGTTCAGCATCCCCTCAATAACCGGAATTGCCTCCAGGTTCGTAATTTCAAAACGCAGGTGCAGCTTATGCCGAATAAGCGGAC
>JBEPYM010000025.1:18105-31545 GCA_041641375.1 Paenibacillus sp. | reverse complement strand
TCGAGGGCTTATCTACCCCATACACACCTTGCTTCACAACCATCTTCTGTGTAATACTCGCTATCCGGTTTTCAGGGAATGAAACCAGGCCGTTTTGAGACCTAGCGTCTCGAAACGGCCTGTTTTTGACTTGCACGCAACTGCCCCAATTAACATAACCTTGCGCGGCGACTCATCGGGAGGAGAATCGTGGGGTATCGTCGATCCATCTACTGTTGCTACCGATTGCTTATGACAAAGCGTTCGCTTGTGACAAACCCATTCGCTCGCAGGCTAGCCATTCACAATCGTGCTTCGGTCTAACGATTGCCTGACCGCATTGTTTCCATGTCTTTTGTGTCAACCCTATTCAGACGCACGCCAGGTTGAGATCCCCCATCGCACTGTTTCCCCATGTATTTGTGACTACATTATTCGTACGAGCACCAAGCTAACGGTATCCAGACACGCTATTTTGCCATGCACGTTGAATTCCCTCGCGTAACGATACACAGCGGCCTTATTTACATTTTAGACGAGTAATAAGACTAATTTGGGGCAAATAACGCTGCTCTGAATCGTTAGCGCGGGAAATGATCGGGAAATCGAGAAATAGGGTTTGAGCAAATTGTTAGGGCGGGTAATATCGGGAAATAGTGGTGCAGACTGTGGTCCAATGTGGGATGGATGTTGATGATCAATAGTGGTGCAGACGGAGATCCAATATGAGCCGGATGTTGATCAATAGCTACGCAGATGGTGATCCCACATGCGACGACGATGTTGATCAACTGTTGATGAATTACCTAATGTAGTGCAAGGAGCTACATAAAATGTGACAATTGGCGCTATGCAGGAGTGAAGTCGATGCCCAAAGATAAGGGCAGCTTGATGCTGTATCAAAGATGCGCACAGGAAAAACGACGTCATAACCACCGCTGCGGCATATCCTCTGCAAGGAATGGCGATAATGCTACTGTGCCTCTTGGCAAACCATTCAATATCCGTTATAATGTGAATAAAGTCAAAGATAGTCAAAGTCAACAAACTGCGCGTGCGTACGACATCCATCGCACGTACAGCATATCGAGACTTTTTCCATGGAGGCAGCATCCATGCGTAATATCAGTGATCTAATTGAACAATATTTGAAGAATATCTTATTGAACAGTGACGACGGTTACGTGGAAATTCAGCGTAATGAGCTGGCGGACCGGTTTCAATGCGTACCTTCCCAAATTAATTACGTGATCAGCACACGCTTTACGCTGGAGAAGGGCTACCTCGTCGAAAGCAAACGCGGCGGGGGTGGTTACATCCGAATTCAGAAGGTGTGTCTGCCCGCCCACACTCCGATCCAGCAGTTGGTTTCGCAATCGATTGGTGAGCATCTTGACCAATCGGCTGCGGAGGGGCTCATTTATCGGCTGCTGGAAGCTGAGGTTATCAGCACGCGGGAGGCGAATGTCCTCAAGGCTGCCGTCTCACGTGAAGTGCTAACGCTGAAGCTTCCGCTCCGGGATGAAATTCGGGCGAAGCTGTTCAAGGCGATGCTGATTGCTTTAATAAGCAAGTGACAAGGAGGCGTACCCCATGAATTGTCAGGAATGCGGCAAACGACCGGCGACACTTCACTTCACCAAGATTTTGAATGGGGAGAAATCCGAATTTCATTTTTGCGAAGCATGTGCGAGGGAGAAGGGCGAGCTTATACCGGGTACTCCGGGCGGCTTCTCCATCCACAATCTGCTGTCAGGCTTGCTTGAATTTGATTCGGCTCCAAGCAAGAATCAAGCTACGCCTGCGCAAGCGCTGCGCTGTGATTACTGTGGATTGACGTACGCACAGTTCAGTAAGATCGGACGATTCGGCTGCACCTCGTGTTACCAGAACTTTAACAGCAAGCTGGATCCACTGCTCAAGCGAGTCCACGGCAGTACGGTACACATCGGGAAAGTGCCGAAACGCTCTGGCCAAACGATTGAGATGAAACGCCAGATTGAAGGGCTGAAGCGTGAGCTGCAGGCGATGATCGATCAGGAGGAATTTGAACGGGCGGCGTCGATTCGGGATCGAATTCGCGAGCTCGAGAAGAAAGTATCCGGTGAATAAGGACATCGGCAAGGATGGTGATGATGATGCCCAAAGGTCATTTTACCCATGATGCGCTATGTGATTGGATGAAAGGGGAAGGTCCGGAATCGGATATTGTAATCTCCAGCCGAATCCGAATAGCGCGAAATCTAAGGACGTACCCGTTTCCGATGCTGGCGACCAATCAGCAGTCGCTCGAGGTGCTTCACAAGCTTCAACAGCTGCACCAGCATCCGGATATGGAAGGCATTGAAAAGCTGGAGCTGCTGCCGCTCAGTGAATTGAGTGAGCTGGAGAAAAGAGTATTGGTTGAGAAGCATCTCATCAGTCCGGCGCTTGCAAACGAGTCAAGAAACAGCGCAGTACTGCTTAGTATGAATGAAACAATCAGCATCATGGTGAATGAAGAGGACCATCTCCGCATACAGTGCCTTTACCCGGGATTTCAGCTGCACGAAACGTGGTCGTTGGCGAACGGGGTGGACGATCTGTTCGAATCGCATCTGGATTATGCGTTCGATGAGAAGCGCGGCTTCTTAACCAGCTGTCCGACGAATGTTGGAACCGGTATTCGGGCATCGGTGATGATGCATTTGCCTGCGCTGGTGCTATCGCAGCAAATGAACCGAATCTTGTCCGCGATCACACAAGTCGGGCTGGCGGTACGGGGTTTATATGGGGAAGGCAGCGAAGCGACTGGCAATATCTTTCAGGTATCCAACCAAATTACACTCGGGCAATCGGAACAGGAAATTATCGATAACCTCCATAGCGTGGCGCGGCAAATTATCGAGCATGAACGAGCAGCACGCGAGAAGCTGATGCAGGAATCGAAGCTGCGCATCTATGATCGGGTCAAGCGTTCATACGGCATTTTGAGCTATGCGGAGGTTATGGACTCGAAGGAAGCTTCCCAGCGACTGTCCGATGTTCGGCTCGGGATCGATCTGGGAATTATACAGAACATTAACAAATACACAATGAATGAACTGATGGTCATGACGCAGCCTGGATTTTTGCAGCAATATTTCCAGGCGAAGCTGTCGGCGGACGAACGAGACATTCGCCGGGCCCAACTGATACGAAATAAGCTTGCCGCAACCTAGCGAAGACCTACACAGCAGGCAGGCAAAAAATAAAAAAGAGTGGTAAACTAAGGAAAGTAGACATTACGGAGGTGCTTGCGATGATGTTTGGCAGATTTACGGAACGTGCGCAGAAGGTTCTGGCACTCGCTCAGGAAGAAGCAATTCGACTTGGACACAACAATATCGGAACGGAGCACATCCTGCTCGGTCTGATCCGGGAGGGCGAAGGCATCGCGGCGAAGGCGCTCATTGCGCTTGGACTCGGACTAGAGAAAATCCAGGACGAGGTCGAATCGCTCATTGGACGAGGACAGGAGCAGCCCTCCAATATTGCTTATACGCCGCGTGCGAAGAAGGTCATCGAGCTGTCGATGGACGAAGCGCGCAAGCTTGGACATACTTATGTAGGTACGGAGCATATCCTGCTCGGATTAATCCGAGAGGGAGAAGGAGTCGCCGCACGTGTGCTTAACAACCTGGGCGTTTCGCTGAACAAGGCGCGTCAGCAAGTGCTGCAGCTGCTCGGCAGCAATGAGGCTGTATCGTCGAACCACGGCACACCGCAGAATGTCAACACACCTACGCTTGACGGCCTGGCTCGCGACCTGACAGCGGCTGCTCGTGACGGCAATTTGGACCCGGTAATCGGCCGGTCCAAGGAGATTGAGCGTGTTATCCAGGTGCTGAGCCGCCGAACCAAGAACAACCCTGTCCTGATCGGGGAACCGGGTGTCGGCAAGACGGCCATCGCCGAAGGATTGGCACAGAAGATCGTCAACAATGAAATACCGGAAACGCTGCGCGATAAGCGGGTCATGACGCTCGATATGGGCTCGGTCGTTGCAGGTACGAAGTACCGCGGTGAATTTGAGGATCGACTCAAAAAAATTATGGACGAAATTCGCCAGGCCGGCAATATTATCATTTTTATCGATGAGCTTCACACGTTGATTGGCGCGGGCGGGGCGGAAGGCGCAATCGATGCCTCCAACATCCTGAAGCCGGCGCTGGCGCGGGGCGAGCTGCAGTGCATAGGCGCGACGACGCTGGATGAATACCGGAAATATATTGAGAAGGACGCCGCGCTCGAGCGCCGCTTCCAGCCGATTACGGTTGATCAGCCGACGCCGGAAGAAGCGGTTCAGATCTTGATGGGACTGCGTGATCGCTATGAGGCGCATCACCGTGTGAAAATCAGTAACGAAGCAATTGAAGCGGCCGTCAAGCTGTCCGACCGTTATATTTCCGACCGCTTTCTCCCGGACAAGGCGATTGACCTTATCGATGAAGCAAGCTCGAAGGTGCGCTTGAACACATTCACCGTTCCGCCGAATTTGAAGCAGCTGGAAAGCCGACTGGAGGATGTGCGGAAGGAGAAGGACGCCGCCGTACAGAGTCAGGAATTCGAGAAAGCCGCTTCGCTTCGCGATACCGAGCAAAAAATTCGCGAGGAGCTTGATCATACCAAGAACGAATGGAAGGAAAAGCAGGGTCGCACCGATTCGGAGGTAACACCGGACGATATTGCACAGATCGTAGCGAGCTGGACCGGCATTCCGGTGCGGAAGCTGGCAGAGGAAGAGACGGATCGCCTGTTGAAAATGGAGGAAATTCTCCATGATCGCGTGATTGGTCAGAGTGATGCGGTGAAGGCTGTATCGAGAGCGATACGCCGTTCGCGCGCGGGGTTGAAGGATCCGAAGCGTCCAATGGGCTCTTTCATCTTCCTGGGGCCGACGGGCGTCGGCAAGACGGAATTGGCGAGAGCGCTGGCGGAGGCTATGTTCGGCGACGAAAATGCGGTAATCCGCATCGACATGTCCGAATATATGGAGAAGCATTCGACTTCCCGTCTGATTGGAGCTCCTCCGGGATATGTGGGCTACGAAGAAGGCGGCCAATTGACAGAGAAGGTTCGTCGCAAGCCGTATTCGGTTGTCCTGCTGGACGAGATCGAGAAGGCGCATCCGGAAGTGTTCAATATTCTGCTTCAGGTGCTGGAGGACGGCCGTCTGACCGATTCCAAAGGGCGTACGGTTGATTTCCGCAATACGCTGATCATTATGACCTCCAACGTCGGCGCCGATGCGATCAAGAAGGTTTCGCTCGGCTTCACGACAGCGCAGGATCAGGCGAAGCATGACTTCAATCAGATGAAGGATAAGGTGATGGCGGAGCTTAAGCGTTCATTCCGGCCGGAGTTCCTGAACCGGATCGATGAAACCATCGTCTTCCACTCGCTGGAGAAGGAGCATATTTCACAGATCGTCACCTTGATGTCCGACGAGCTTCGCAAGCGGCTGAAGGAGCAGGACGTAGAATTCGAGCTCACCGATGCGGCGAAGGAATTTCTTGCGAAGGAAGGCTTCGACCCAGCGTACGGTGCAAGGCCGCTGCGCCGCGCCATACAGAAGCATATCGAGGATCGTCTGTCGGAGGAGCTGCTGCGCGGTACCATCTCCAAAGGCGACAGTCTCACAATCGATGTCGAGAACGATAGCCTGGTCGTTCGCAACAAACAGAAGCAAAGCTAAGCGCCTACACGAAACGAACCCTTGTAGCCTTCACCTAAGCAAGGGTTTTCTTTTTCTGCGCGCAATCATGCCTATGTAGACGGAAAGATGGTGAATACTAGAAGGAAAAGCTTGCGTATGCGAGTGGAAAGAGAAAGGCTGTGCGGATCAGCATGCGAACCTCATTGAAGTTACATCCATCCAACCGGCTTTGGGAGATAGCCGGGCTTTGTGTGGTGCTCACTCTTGCGCTGACATTGCGGGTGCACTTCCTGCAATCGGTCCATCATGATACATCTCCGGACGCCTCCAATTATGTTCAGATGGCGGATCAATTGCTCGAGCGAGGAGTGCTCGGTTACAAAAGCGAGCTGCCGAACGCTTATGTCACGCCCGGCTTTCCGCTCGTTCTGGCAGGAATATTTGCGGCTGCGGATGCCATCGGTCAGGACAGGCTGGCGGCGGTGCGGTATTTCCATGTATGGCTCAGCACCTTCCAGGTGCTGCTCCTCTATGTGATGGCCCGTCAGACTGCTCCGCGGGGAATAAGGGAGACGGCTGCTTGGATTGCAGCAGCCGCTGCAGCGATTTACCCGGCATTCATCTGGGCGAATGGTGCTTCCTTGACTGAAGTGCTAGCGTGCTTCGGTTTTACGTTGTACCTGTACCTGCAGCTGCTGTATTTCCGCTACGGCGGTTGGCAGCTGGCTTTGGCAACTGGGGCTGCGATGGGGGGCACTGTTCTGATTCGTCCCGAATTCCTGCCCGTTCTGGGAATTGCATATCTGTTCCATGCCCTTCGCTCGCCGGACCGCACGAAGGTGCTGGCGCACGGAGCCGCAGCGGCGGCCGGCTTCGTGCTGGTGCTTGCGCCTTGGTGGATTCGCAATGCGCTTGTGCTGGACCAATTTGTCCTGCTGTCCTCCCAGACAAATCCATTCTATGCAGGGACATTCCCGTACAACGATTATTCGGTGATCAATCCAGAAGAAACAGGCAAAACAGAGCTCCAGCTCGCAATTGAACGGATTCGCAACGGATTTTTGCATGAGCCCAAGCTGTTTCTGTGGTGGTATACGTTCGGCAAGCTCGAATATGTATATGCGCATCCCTTCATCGGAACGGGCCACAGTCCGCTGTACCCGGTTGTCCCCTTCTACGAGCCCTTTCATCGAGCCCTTGTTTGGCTTGGAGCAGCTGCGGCGGCAGCGGCGCTGTTCGTTCGGCGATCCGATGCGTCTTTCCTGGCCCTGACGGTGATCGCGATGACACTCATTAGACTCGTCTTTGTACCGGAATTTCGATACAACTTTACCATTATGCCGATACTGATCGTGATGGCCTCTCTTGGAGTCGGCTGGCTGCTGCATCTTCTGTACCGCATGGTTAACCGCCAAAACAGTCGATGACTTTCTAGTTCCCCCGGAAGCCCGCACGTGGTAAACTGGAAGAAAGCAGGGGAAAGGTTCGGGTAAATGGCGAAGCTAAGAACGAAATTTGTATGCCAGGCATGCGGATATGAATCGGCCAAATGGTTGGGCAAATGTCCCGGATGCGGCGAATGGAATACATTGACGGAAGAAGTCGAGCGGCCGGAGACGAAGACGAGAGGTGTGCCGATGGGCTTCGGTGCGGCAACGCCTGGCAAGGAGAAGCCCCAGCCGATCACCCGAGTGGAGACTCAGGCCGCCCCCCGGATTGGCACGGGGATGAACGAATTAAATCGCGTATTGGGCGGAGGAATTGTGCCGGGTTCGCTCATTCTCGTTGGCGGCGATCCGGGGATCGGCAAGTCGACGCTGCTGCTGCAGGCATCGAATTCGCTGGCTGGGGCCGGTTACAAGGTGCTGTACATATCCGGAGAGGAATCGGTGCGTCAGACGAAGCTGCGGGCGGACCGTCTAGGCGCTGTTTCGGATTTGCTGTACGTGCTGTGTGAAACCGATATGGATCATATTGATGAAGCGCTGCAGCAGGTGGACCCCGATTTTCTCGTTATCGACTCGATCCAGACGGTGTACCATCCTCAGGTTGCATCGGCACCGGGAAGTGTCGCACAAGTTCGCGAATGCACGAGCCACTTCATGCGTATAAGTAAGATGAGGGGTATTGCAACCGTTCTGGTCGGACATGTCACAAAAGAAGGGGCGATCGCGGGTCCCCGTCTTCTTGAGCATATGGTAGATTGTGTGCTGTATTTTGAAGGTGAGCGGCATCATGTGTATCGCATGCTTCGAGCCGTCAAAAACCGCTTCGGGTCCACGAATGAGATCGGAATTTTTGAGATGGGCGAGGCGGGTTTGCGTGAGGTTGACAATCCATCCGAGCTGTTTCTGTCCGAACGGGCCAAGGGAGCATCCGGTTCGACCGTAGTCGCGAGTATGGAGGGGACGAGACCGGTGCTAGTAGAGCTGCAGGCGTTGATTGCGCCGACCGGCTTTCCGACTCCGCGCCGCATGTCTGCAGGGATCGACTATAACCGGCTCTCGTTAATTATCGCGGTGCTGGAGAAGCGGCTCGGCATGGGCCTCAATACGCAGGACGCGTACCTGAACGTTGCGGGCGGCGTCAAGCTCGATGAACCGGCGGTCGACCTGGCCATCGCTCTCGCCGTCGTATCCAGCTTTCGGGATCGTCCGCTACGTCCGGAGGATGTCGTGTTCGGGGAAATCGGCTTGACCGGCGAGGTGAGGGCGGTTTCAAGGGTCGATCAGCGCGTCCGTGAGGCGCAGAAGCTCGGTTTCAAACGAGTGATTATGCCGAAGAAGAGTCTGAAGGGCTGGACGTCTCCTCCCGGTATTGAAATCATAGCCGTCGATACGCTGCAGGAAGCCATTCGCGAGGCGTTTGAATAACATCGGAGGGGGATGGGGATGTCGGAAGAGGTACAGGAAGAAATCATGAGCCAGCTGCTTCAGATGGTAGCGCCCGGGACGGCGTTCCGCGAAGGGCTGGAGAATGTGTTGCGGGCCAAAACCGGCGGGTTAATCGTCGTCGGATACAGTCCCGAGGTGATGGAAATTGTGGACGGCGGTTTCGCAATCAACTGCGATTTCTCGCCGAATTACTTATATGAGCTGGCCAAGATGGACGGAGCCATCATTGTGAGCGAGGATATGAAGCGAATTCTATTTGCAAACACACAGCTTATTCCGGATTCGTCGATTACCTCGATCGAAACGGGCATCCGGCACAGAACCGCCGAACGAGTCGCCAAGCAAACCGGCAAGCTGGTCGTATCGATCTCCCAGCGCCGCAATGTCATTACCTTATACCAAGGTCATCTCCGGTATGCGCTTAAGGATATCGGCGTCATTTTGACGAAGGCGAATCAGGCTCTGCAAACGCTGGAGAAATACAAGGTTGTGCTCGATCAGTCGTTGACTAATTTGAGCGCCGCCGAGTTCGAGGAGCAGGTTACTTTGCACGACGTTTCGAGTGTTGTGCAGCGAATCAGTATGGTGCTGCGCGTGAAAGCGGAGCTTAACAAGTACATCAATGAGCTCGGCACCGAAGGACGTCTGATCGCGATGCAGGTGGAGGAGCTGGTCGGCAGCATGGAGGACGAAACGGGTTTGCTGCTTCGCGACTATTGCCGCGACCCGTCCGATGAACGCATGAAGGACGACGTCTGGCTGGCCAAACGGCTCGTATCCGAGGATATGCTGGAGGCTCCTCATATCGTTCGCTTCATGGGCTATTCGTACAACAACGCAATCCTGGAAGAACAAGTGTCTCCGCGGGGCTATCGCATTTTGAACAAAATTCCACGTCTTCCTACGGTCATTATCGCCAATCTGGTTGAGCAATTCGCTCACCTGCCGCATGTTATGATGGCGACGATTGAGGAGCTGGATGAGGTAGACGGCATTGGGGAAGTGCGGGCGAGGACGATCAAGGAAGGCCTGAAGCGCATTCAGGATCAAGTTCTTATTGACAGACATATTTAGTTCCCCTAGAATGGGTTAATGATCCGCATTCGGGGCATAGTAAGGTTAGAGGTGGATGATATGTTCGCGAAATCCTTGCCCAGCGTGTTTACTGTAGGCAATCTGTTTCTAGGCATCATTGCAATTATTTTTGTATTTAACGGCAATGCGGATATGGCCGCGATTATGGTGATTGTCGCGATGCTGCTGGACGGCCTGGACGGAAGGGTCGCCAGAGCGCTCAATACGCAGAGTGAATTTGGCAAGGAGCTGGATTCGCTCTCCGATGTCATCTCGTTCGGTGTTGCTCCCGCATTCATTATGTATGTTGTTGCCTTCCAGGACATGAGTTCCTTGGTTGGGTGGATTGTAACCGCCATCTTCCCGATATGCGGGGCGCTTCGACTTGCCCGGTTTAACGTTATTGAGGCGATTCCGGGATATTTCGTCGGTTTGCCGATTCCGGCCGCCGGTGGAGTGCTTAGTACGCTGGCGCTGTTCTACAAGGAGCTTTCACCCTGGATCCTGCTCGCCAGCACCGTCGTTCTGTCGCTCCTGATGGTGAGCACGATCAAATATCCGAGCTTCAAGAAGCTTGGGCTGACTCGCAAGCAGATCTGGGTTACGCCCATTCTCGTCGTCGTTGCGGTAACGCTGGCGATCCTGTATCCCGGAACGCTGTCGAAGCTGCTGTTTATACCGCTCGTCATCTATGCACTTTGGGGCTTAAAAAAAAACGTTAGTCTCCTTGCGCGTTTTGCAAGAAGACGCAATAAGACGGTTCCGGCCGAGCCTGCCAAAACCGAAGCCCTGTAAGCTCAAGTCCGCCATACAAAGCATGTATGTTGGGAAAGCGTCCGCTTTCGTCAACGACATGCTTTTTTTTATGAAAAAAATGCGTTTGGCGAGATTATACATCGCGAGATTGGAACATACTGGGACTATGGTGAGAAAATTTTCTTATTTCTTTATGGTGCATTCCATGCAGGAGGTATAATCATGATGTTCAAACAGATGATTCAGGCGGGGTTCGCGATAGCAGGCGCAGTGGTCGGCTATCAAATCGGGGTAATAGGACAGATGCCCTCGTTTACGATGTACGGCGCAGAGCTTGGAGGCGGACAAGTGCCGGGGCTGCCGTATTGGTATGCGGGGGCCGGTGCGGTGATCGGTTATTTTGCAGTTACGCGTATCGTCGGCTTCGGGATGCGCAAGCTGCAGCAGGGAGAGGAGCGGATCAACAGGCTTCCAATGTCCGATCTGGTTGCCGGTATTTGCGGCATGATTATCGGGCTGATTATCGCTGCCCTGCTCGTTCCATCGCTGCCTCGCGTCGGCGGTATAGGGGCGCTCGTACCGGCGCTAGTCTCGGCGATGCTTGCGTATTCGGGCTTCCGGCTCGGGTCACGCAAGAAGGCGGAATTTGTGTCGCTCGTCCATGCGGTGCGCAAGGGGCCAGTCGAAGAGGTACAACCTCGGGTAGAGGATCACAAAATTTTGGACACAAGCGTCATTATCGATGGCCGGATCGCGGATATTTGCAAGACGGGTTTCATTGAGGGCACGCTCGTGATTCCGGAATTCGTGCTCGAGGAGCTGCAGCATATCGCCGATTCCTCGGACTTGCTGAAGCGAAATCGAGGACGGCGGGGACTGGATATTCTCAACAAGATCCAGAAGGAACTGGACGTGAAGGTGCTCATCTATGAGCGTGACTTTGAGGATATTTCCGAAGTGGACAGCAAGCTGGTGAAGCTGGCGAAGCTGCTGCGAGGCAAGGTGGTCACGAACGATTTCAACCTGAATAAGGTGTGCGAGCTGCAGGGCGTACCGGTATTAAACATCAACGATCTGGCGAATGCAGTGAAGCCGGTAGTGCTGCCGGGTGAGGAAATTTTCGTGCAGGTGATCAAGGACGGCAAGGAGCACGGGCAAGGCGTTGCGTATTTGGATGACGGCACGATGATCGTCGTAGAAGGCGGACGTGAGCATATCGGCTCGACGCTTGAGGTGCTGGTCACGAGTGTGCTGCAGACGTCGGCGGGGCGCATGATTTTTGCCAAGCCAAAATTATTGGAAAAAGCGCAGTAAAACAAGTATGATAGACTGTATATGATTGCAAACCATATACAGGAGACGGGTCGGAAATGGGGACAACGCTGGCGATTGTCGTGGCTGCAGGCCGCGGCTCGCGTATGGGTACGGCGGAGAGCAAGCAGTTTCTGCCGATCGCAGGCAAGCCGATTCTTGTACATACGCTGGAGGCGCTCGCAGTCAGTCAGCTGGTGGACGGCATTGTGCTCGTGACGGGAGCTGCCGATGTGGAGCGCTGCCGAGAGCTGGTGCGCCAGTATGCGGTGCCGAAGGTGACGGCGGTTGTAGCCGGCGGTGCGGAGCGGCAGGACAGTGTTCGCGAGGGCTTGAAGCATTGTGTGGGGGCCGATTGGGTGCTTGTGCATGACGGCGTGCGTCCGTTCGTCGGGCCGAGTCAGATCGAGTCGGTGCTGCGGGAGGCCGGGGCGACAGAAGTGGTGTCGCAGGGTGCCGCTAAGGCTGTCGATGGGAGCCGCGCAAACGATGCTGCAGGCGCTGCCATCTTGGCGGTGCCGGTGAAGGATACGATTAAAGTCGCCCGCGACGGCGTAATTGCGTCGACGCCGGATCGGCGAAGCCTGTGGGCGATACATACCCCTCAGGCTTTTCGCTTTGTCTTGCTCGAGGAAGCGCATCGCCGCGCAGCGCAGGAAGGGTTTAGCGGCACCGACGATGCGATGCTGGTCGAACGGCTGGGCGTGCCGGTGAGGGTGGCGATGAGCGCCTATACGAATGTAAAAATAACGACGCCTGACGATCTGGAATGGGCGGAATGGTATGCAGGGAGGAGGGAGCAGAGATGATTCGAATTGGGCAGGGGTTTGACGTGCATCAGCTAGTGGAAGGCCGCCGATGTATCATCGGAGGTGTCGATATTCCTTCGGACAAAGGGCTGCTGGGCCATTCGGACGCGGACGTGCTGCTTCATGCGATTGCGGATGCGGTGCTGGGGGCGCTCGGACTTGGGGATATCGGCAAGCATTTTCCAGATACGGATGCGGCTTATAAGGATGCGGACAGCCTTAAGCTGCTCGAACATGTATGGTCGCTCGCATCGGAGCGGGGCTGGCGCCTCGGGAATGCGGATTGCACAGTGATCGCGGAGCGGCCGAAGCTGGCGCCGTACATTGGATTGATGGCGGAGAAGATTGCAGGTAGTATGGGCGGCGAGCCGTCGCAGGTGAATGTGAAGGCAACGACCGCGGAAAAAATGGGCTTTGTCGGTCGCGGCGAAGGCATTGCAGCGATGGCGGTTGTTTGCCTGGTGCGCGAGACGTAGAGTATGGAAACGATAGGGAGAGGAACTGGGGATATGACACAGAGTCGCATTCGTGTCCGGTATGCGCCGAGTCCGACCGGACATTTGCATATCGGCAACGCGCGGACAGCGCTTTTTAACTATTTGTACGCGAAGCATGAGGGGGGAACGTTCGTCGTTCGGATCGAGGACACGGACGTGAAGCGGAATGTGAGCGGCGGGGAGGACAATCAATTCTCCTATATGCGCTGGCTCGGTATTGAATGGGATGAGAGCGTCGATCAGGACGGCGGGTACGGACCGTATCGCCAGACGGAGCGGCTCCACCTGTACGGTCCGCTGACCGAGCGCTTGATCGCCGAAGGCAAAGCGTATTTTTGCTATTGCACGGAGGAAGAGCTGGAGCGTGAGCGCGAGGAGCAGACGGCTCGCGGAGAGACGCCGCGGTATTCAGGACGCTGCGCCAACCTTACGGATGAGCAGCG
>JBEPYM010000025.1:1578-18095 GCA_041641375.1 Paenibacillus sp. | reverse complement strand
CAGCGCGCTGCTCTGGCAGCGGAAGGCCGTGTGCCGAGTGTGCGGTTCCGCGTTCCGGCAGGCCGGACGTATCAATTCGACGATATGGTGAAGGGCGACATTTCGTTCGATTCGAGCGAGATGGGCGACTTTGTCATCGTTAAGAAGGACGGCATACCGACGTACAATTATGCAGTAGTCATCGACGATCATTTGATGCAAATTTCGCATGTTCTGCGCGGGGAGGATCATATCTCCAACACCCCGCGGCAGCTGATGATTTACGAGGCGTTCGGATGGACGCCGCCCCGTTTCGGCCATATGACGCTTATCGTGAATGAGCAGCGCAAGAAGCTGAGCAAACGCGATGAGTCGATTGTGCAATTCATTGAGCAATACGAGCAGCTGGGCTATTTGCCTGAAGCGCTGTTCAACTATATCGCGCTGCTGGGCTGGTCGCCGGAGGGTGAGCAGGAGCTGTTCACGCGCGAGGAGCTGGTGCAGGCGTTCACGGCGGATCGGCTGTCGCGGAGTCCGGCTGTGTTCGATACTGCCAAGCTGCAGTGGATGAACGGCCAATATATCAAGAAGGCTGACGCCGATCGTCTGGTGGAGCTGACGCTGCCGCATCTCCGGAAGGCCGGTCGTCTGCCGGAGTCGATGGACGAGGCGCAGACGGCCTGGGCGCGTGCGCTGATCGTTCTGCACCAGGAGAAGCTGACGTACGGGGCGGAGATCGTCGGGTTGACCGAGCTGTTTTTCCTGGAGGAGCCTGCCTTCGAGGAGGAGGCTCGGGCAGTGCTTGCCGAGGAGCAGGTGCCGCGCGTGCTGGCGGCGTTCAGGGAACTAGTTCTGGCGTCGGAGGGCGAGACGCTGGCGGCAGATGCAGTCGGAGCGATGCTCAAGACGGTGCAGAAGGAGACGGGCTTCAAGGGCAAGCAGCTGTTTATGCCGGTGCGTGCGGCGTTGACCGGTCAAACCCACGGCCCGGATCTGAATCAGACGATTGTGCTGCTCGGCAAGGAGAAGGTGCTTGCGAGACTCGCAAGATGGTGTTAACCGTACAATAACCGTACGGAACCAATTGTATTATTGGCCGGAATTCAGTATACTGATAGATAAACGTGATGCAACGATAGGGAAAAGTACGATCAATAACGCGGTTGTCCAGAGAGAGGCGGCGCAGCAACGTCCCTGCAGGGGGAGTGTTGCGCATTGGCTGGGAACGCCTCCTTCCGCCGGATCCGAACATGCGCCCTGGAGCAGCTTGGGGGAAATCCCGAGCCGGTCGGCTGCCGTTATCAGCTAGTTGAGTGGAGTTGGAGCAGGTTTCATGTGCCGACTCAAGCAGAGTGGAACCGCGTATACCAGCGTCTCTGTAGCCCTTGTGGGCTGCAGGGGCGTTTTTTTGCGTTGCAACCAACAGATACATGAAGAGGGGAATCCGCATGTTTAGACGAATGAGAGAAGCGATGAGCTCCGATATCGCCGCGGTGTTCGACAACGATCCGGCCGCCCGCAGCAAGCTGGAGGTGGTGCTCACCTATTCGGGGCTGCACGCCATATGGGCGCATCGCGTCGCGCATTGGTTCTACAGGCGGCGAATGTTCGGCATGGCGCGCTGGGTATCGCAGGTCAGCCGTTTCTTCACCGGCATCGAAATTCATCCGGGGGCGGTCATCGGCAGCCGGCTGTTTATCGACCACGGTATGGGGGTTGTCATCGGAGAGACGTGCGAGATCGGCGACGATGTCGTGCTGTATCAGGGCGTAACCCTCGGCGGTACCGGCAAAGAGAAGGGCAAGCGCCATCCGACCCTCGGCAACAATGTCGTTGTCTCTTCCGGGGCGAAGGTGCTCGGCTCGTTCCGTGTCGGCGACAACGCGAGAATCGGCGCCAATGCGGTTGTGCTGCAGGAGGTGCCGGACAACTCGACGGTTGTCGGTATTCCGGGCAGGATCGTGAAGCGCAACGGGCAGCGTGTCGACAAGCTGGCGCACGGCGATCTGCCGGACCCGGTCATTGATATCTGCAAGCATATGCAGCAGCAAATTGACGAATTGAGGCGTGAGTTGGCGGAACTCCGCGGCGAACGGGATCGTGAACAGGAGCGGGAGCGACTGCTGCTGCTGCAAAGTGAACATAAAGGAGCACATTCCAATGGCGCTTAACGTATTTAACACGATTACCCGGAAGAAAGAGCGATTCGAGCCGCTTGTGCCGGGCAAGGTCAGCATGTATGTGTGCGGCCCGACCGTCTATGACTATATCCATATCGGCAACGCACGCCCGCTGATCGTATTCGATACGGTGCGCAAGTATTTGCGGCAGCTTGGATACGACGTTACGTATGTCGTCAATTTCACCGATGTCGATGACAAAATGATTCGAAAAGCCGAGCAATCCGGCATCACGGTCGACGAGGTGGGCGAAACCTATATCCGCGCCTTCTACGAGGACGCACAGGCAATGGGCATCGATCCGGCCGACATCCATCCCCGCGTAACGGAAAATATCGAGGAAATCATCGCGTTCATCGCGGAGCTGATTGAGAAGCAATTTGCGTACGAGAGCGGCGGCGACGTCTATTTCCGCACAGCTCGATTCGAGGAGTACGGCAAGCTGTCGCATCAGAATATTGCCGAGCTGCAGCACGGCATACGGGTAGAGGTGGACGAGCGGAAGGAGCATGCGAACGATTTCGTCCTGTGGAAGGGCGCGAAGCCCGGCGAGCCGAAGTGGGACAGCCCGTGGGGCGAAGGGCGGCCCGGCTGGCACATCGAGTGCTCGGCCATGGCACGCAAATATCTCGGCAGGACGATCGACATTCACGGCGGAGGTCAGGATTTGCAGTTCCCTCACCACGAGTGCGAGGTGGCGCAGTCGGAGGCTTGCCACGGCCAGGAGATGGCGCGGTATTGGATGCACAACGGCTACGTGAACATCAACGGGGAAAAAATGTCGAAGTCGCTCGCGAACGGCATTCAGGTGCGGGACATCATGAAATCGATCTCGCCCCAGGTGATGCGGTTTTTTATGCTGTCGACGCACTACCGCAACCCGCTGAACTTTGATGAGGATGCGGTTGAGCAGGCGAAGCGGGCGACAGAACGTCTGCAGAACAGCTTCGCAAACACGAAGGATCGGCTTTCCAGGACGGATGTGGAAGCGGCGGCGGACGATGCTGAGCTGCATGTCCGACTGGATGCGGTGAAGGCGATGTACCACGACAAAATGCAGGACGACTTCAACACGCCGGATGCGATTACGGCGATGTTCGAGCTGGCGAGTGAAGCGAACGTTTATCTGCAGAGGGAGCACGTGAGCAAGGCGGTGTTGACGCGAATGCTTGCGGAGTTTCAGGAATTGAACGTCGTTTTGGGTATCCTATCGGAAAAGGAAGAGGAGCTGCTGGACGCCGAGATCGAACGGCTGATCGAGGAGCGGGTGGAGGCGCGCAAGAGTAAGAATTGGGCGAGAGCTGACGAAATCCGCGATTTGCTGGCGAGCCAGGGCATTGCGCTGGAGGATACGGCGCAGGGCATCCGCTGGAAGCGCAAATGAGCGGCGAGCTGTTCTTCCCGTTCCCCCCGTCCAAGGAGGCCGGACAGCTGCATCCGCTGGCGCTGGCTTACATGGGCGATGCGCTGCAGGAGGTGTTCGTGCGGCAATATTTGCTGTCGCAGCCCAACCACAAGCCGAACCATATGCACCGCGAAGCGACCAGGTACGTGTCGGCGAAGGCGCAGGCCAAGGCGCTGGAGCGTCTGATGCCGGTGCTTACCGAAGAAGAATCCGATGTCGTGAAGCGCGGCCGGAATGCCAAGTCCGGCGCAGCGCCCAAAAACACCGACGTATTGGTGTATCGGCACAGCACCGGACTGGAGTGCCTGTTCGGATATTTATACTATCAGGGTCGAACGGATCGGCTGCAGGAGCTGCTGCAGCTGACGCTCGAGAAAGGGACATAAGCAGATGGAGCGCAATCACGAGCAGGAAGAGGAATTTGTAGCCGGTAAGCATCCGGTCATCGAGGTTCTCCGTTCGGGGAGAACCGTCAATAAAATCTGGGTGGCCGAAACTGGCGGTGCGAACGCTGCCGGAGGGAAAGGCGGCGCTGCACCCGGCCGTTCCGCCGCCGGAGCTGCGGCAAGTGTTGTCGCGGAGGCGCGGAAGCTCGGCATTCTCGTGCAATTCGTCGACAAGCGCAAGCTTGATTCGCTGGTTCCTGGCGTCAATCACCAGGGCGTTGTGGCGCAGGTAGCGCCGTTCGCCTACGCGGAGCTGGAGGATCTGGTCGCGTCGGCGGCAGCTTCCGGACAACCGCCATTGCTGCTTATGCTCGATGAGATCGAGGATCCGCACAATCTGGGCTCGATCCTGAGAACGGCGGACTGCACCGGCGTAAGCGGGGTCATCATCCCGAAGCGCCGCGCGGCCTCGATTACGGCAACAGTCGCAAAAACTTCTGCAGGGGCGGCCGCTTATGTGCCGGTTGCGCGTGTCACCAATCTGGCCCAGACGCTGGAAGAGCTGAAGAAGCATGGGTATTGGGTGGCAGGGGCTGATATCGGAGCGAAGCAAATGATGTACCAGGCTGATTTCACCATGCCGCTGGTGCTTGTTATCGGCAACGAGCACAGCGGGATGTCGAGACTGATCCGGGAGAAGTGCGACTTCCTCGTGAAGCTGCCGATGGTTGGCCATGTTGATTCGCTCAACGCATCCGTCGCAGCAGGCGTGCTGATGTACGAGGTGCTGCGCCAGAGACAGACGGCCGGGGCTGGCGCATGGAACAAATCCTGATCGTTGACGGATACAATATTATCGGGGCCTGGCCTGAGCTGCGGCGGCTGCGCGACCAATCGCTGGAGGAAGCGAGAACGAGGCTGATCGAGCTGCTTGCGGACTACCAGGCGTATAAGGGGTCCCGCGTTTATCTCGTCTTCGACGCTTATAATGTGCCTGGTCTCGGAGCGACGGAAATAACAGGGCGAGTGTCTGTTCTTTATACGAAGGAGAATGAAAGTGCCGATGAGTGCGTGGAGCGGCTGGTCGGCGAGCTCTCAGGGCGGCGCAGGCAAATCTACGTCGCCACATCGGATTCCGTCGAGCAGCACGTCTCGTTCGGTAAGGGCGCGCTCAGGCTGTCGGCGCGGGAGCTCGCCGTTGAGATCGAGTTGATTCGGAAGGAGATCCGCAGCCAGATTTCCGGCGCCGAGCAGAGCAAGGCTCCCCGCAATACCTTTGATAACGCACTGCCCAAGGACATACGGAACATTTTCGAACAATGGCGTCGTCAAAAATAATGTCGGAAAATTTGTCGAATGGCGGGTTTTACAAATTGGAACCTGTTGACGGTTTTGAAAAAATTCATGTATACTAAGTCTATCTTTCCTTGATATACAAGGGATTTGTTTGCCGAACCGGAGGGAACCCGAGTGAGTGTCGATCTCAATGAGTTGCGGATGCACGAGTATGACCTCAAGACTGACGAAGACATTGTTGAAGCCGTCCGGGCCGGTGAAGGCGAAGCGCTGGAATACTTGATCAACAAGTATCGCAACTTCGTTCGTGCGAAGGCACGCTCCTATTTCTTGATTGGGGCGGACCGCGAGGATATCGTACAGGAGGGTATGATCGGCCTGTACAAGTCCATCCGAGACTTTCGGGGGGACAAGCTGGCGTCGTTCAAGGCGTTTGCCGAGCTTTGCATCACCCGCCAAATCATTACCGCTATTAAAACCGCTACCAGACAGAAGCACATTCCTCTCAATTCGTACGTGTCGCTGGACAAGCCAATCTATGATGAAGATTCAGACCGCACGCTGCTGGACGTTATCTGCGGCTCGCGTGTCACCGATCCGGAAGAACTGATTATCAATCAGGAAGAGTTCAGCGGTCTCGAGGACAAGATGGCCGAGATTCTTAGCGACCTGGAGCGCCGTGTGCTGATGCTCTATCTGGATGGGCGATCCTATCAAGAGATTGCAGTAGATTTGGACCGACATGTGAAATCGATCGACAATGCTCTGCAACGTGTGAAGCGGAAGCTGGAGCGTTATCTGGAGGACCGCAATATCAGTGTGGACAAGTAAGGCGGCCGAGAACCGCAAGGGCGAGAATCCGAGCGGTCTTTTTGCTGTATCGATCCATGGGTTCCCCGCGAAATTCCCCGATTGTGTTTAATCCACCTTCCTTTTGCTGATACTGGTACTTATTCCGCTTGCTTTTCTTGTCGTACCGCGGCTATACAGCCTTCAATTTTGTTGACAACGGGCTCCGGCGTGTGGTAACCTATTCAGGTAGCGCTTTTTGTGCGTTCTTTTTTTTGGTTGCTCACAAATGCCGATACACGAGGCAAGTTAACCGAAACAGGAGGTGTCTTGACATGCGGGTTATCATCACGTTGGCTTGTACAGAATGCAAACAGCGTAATTATACGACAATGAAGAACAAGCGTAACAACCCTGACCGCATCGAGTTGAGGAAGTTTTGCAAGTTCTGCAACTCGTACCATCCTCATCGCGAGACGCGGTAAGGGCACCTGAAGCCAGGAGGTGTAATTGTGGCGTTCTTAGCGAGAATCAAGCAAAGCTTTGGACAGACGTTCGCGTTCTTCGGGGACAGCTGGGCCGAGCTCAAGAAGGTCAAGTGGCCGACGCGTAAGGAATTGACAAGCTATACAATCGTCGTAGTGGTGACGGTTCTGATTATCGCAATCTATTTTGCGGTGTTGGATCTGGGTATTTCGAATCTTCTGCGTTTTATTTTTGAAAGGTAGAAGCGGCCCCCTATGGATAAAAAATGGTATGTCGTTCACACGTATTCCGGCTATGAAAACAAGGTAAAAGCGAATTTGGAGAAGCGCGTCGAATCGATGGGCATGAACGACAAGATTTTCCGCGTTCTCGTGCCTACCGAGGATGAGATCGTCAACAAGGACGGCAAGAAAAAGACGGTTACCCGCAAGGTGTATCCCGGCTATGTGCTTGTCGAGATGATCCAGACGGATGACTCATGGTATGTTGTGCGGAACACGCCGGGTGTAACCGGTTTTGTCGGTTCCACCGGATCTGGCTCCAAGCCGATCCCGCTGCTGCCTGAGGAAGCGGAACAAATTATGAAGCTGATGGGCATGGAAGATCCAAAGCCGGTCATTGAATTCGAGCTGAAGGATTCCGTGCGCGTCAAGGTTGGACCTTTCGCCAATTTTGTCGGTTCGATCGAAGAGATTATCCCGGATAAGCAGAAGGTCAAGGTTCACGTCAACATGTTCGGACGCGAAACGCCGGTTGAGCTGGATTTCACCCAGGTCGAGCGCGTGTAGTGTGCCCGTACGGTATACTACGTCAAGGAGGTGTCATACATGGCTAAGAAAGTTATCAAGGTTGTCAAGCTGCAGGTCAATGCAGGGAAAGCGAATCCGGCTCCGCCGATCGGTCCTGCGCTCGGTCAAGCAGGCGTAAACATCATGGCGTTCTGTAAGGAATTTAATGCGCGTACGGCGGATCAGGTCGGACTTGTTATTCCGGTTGAAATTTCCGTATTCGAAGACCGTTCCTTTACGTTCATCACAAAAACTCCGCCGGCTGCCGTATTGCTTCGCGTAGCGGCTAAGGTTGAGAAGGGCTCCGGTGAGCCGAACAAGAAGAAGGTTGCAACAATCAAGCGCGATGTGGTTCGCCAGATCGCAGAACAGAAGATGCCTGACCTTAATGCAGCATCCGTAGAATCGGCAATGCGCATGGTAGAAGGTACAGCTCGCAGCATGGGCATCGTGGTTCAGGACTAAGCCGCACATTCCGTATGTGCGCGGCGGAAGCGTTAGGCTTCCGTTCACTATGTGGGAGGATATTCCGCTAATACCACACAAGGAGGATACACAGCATGGCGAAGCACGGCAAGAAATATGTTGAAGCAGCCAAGCTGGTCGACCAGGACGCGGTTTACGAACCGGCTCAGGCGATCGAGCTTGTGAAGAAGGCAGCTGCTGCCAAGTTTGATGAGACTGTCGAAGTTGCAGTTCGTCTTGGCGTAGACCCAAGAAAGCAAGATCAGAACGTACGCGGCGTCGTTGTACTTCCGCACGGAACGGGCAAGACGAAGCGCGTACTCGTATTCGCGAAGGGCGACAAGGCTCGCGAAGCGGAAGCGGCTGGCGCTGATTATGTCGGCGACCAAGAGCTGATCAACAAAATTCAACAGGGCTGGTTTGACTTTGATGTCTGCGTGGCGACACCGGATATGATGAGTGAAGTCGGCAAGCTGGGCCGTATTCTCGGCGGTAAAGGCTTGATGCCGAACCCGAAGGCTGGCACCGTTACGTTCGACGTGACGAAAGCCGTTCAAGAGATTAAGGCTGGTAAGATTGAGTACCGCCTGGACAAGGCAGGCCAAATTCACGCTCCGATCGGCAAGGTTTCGTTCGATGCCGAGAAGCTGAACGAGAATTTCAAGGCGCTTGTCGATGCACTGAACCGCGCGAAGCCGGCAGCTGCGAAGGGTGTTTATCTGAAGAACATCTCGGTTTCCTCCACGATGGGGCCGGGCGTAACGGTGAATACCGCTTCGTTCAGATAATCCTTCCATTTGACTTGAAGCTTCACGTATGGTAAGGTGTCAAAGGTAACATCGCAACATTCGAACATTCCGAACCGTAGACAGCAGGGGCCGCAAGGCTTAATCATCCTGCCGAGGTGATCCGATATATTGGCGTTACAGCATGCAATTGCTATAGCGACATATTTCGAGCCCTCGCATCTGCGAGGGCTTTTCGTTGTCTACCGAACGGCTCGGAGCGGTTTAACTTTTGGTAAACAGGAGGTGCACCCTAGTGGCAAACAAACAAATCATTGCAGAGAAGCAGCAGACGGTTAACGATGTGAGCGAGAAGCTGAAGAGCTATTCCTGTACGGTCGTTGCTGACTACCGCGGACTTTCCGTGAAGCAAGTAACAGAGCTTCGCAAGCAGCTGCGTGAAGCTGGCATCGAGTTTCACGTCATCAAGAATACGCTCGTTCGCCGCGCAACAGCGGCTACGGAGCTGACTGATCTTGACGAGCATCTGACTGGCCCGACTGCGTATGCATTCAGCAAGACGGATATCGTTGCTCCGGCCAAGATCCTTTCGGACTTCGCCAAGAAGAACGATGCGTTGAAGGTGAAAGCAGGCGTTGTTGAAGGCCGCGTTGTCGGTTACGATCAAGTGAAGGCGCTGGCTGATCTTCCATCCCGCGAAGGCCTTCTGTCCATGCTCCTCAGCGTCCTTCAAGCGCCAATGCGCAACTTCGCGCTTGCGGTTAAGGCGGTTTCGGAGAAGAAAGAAGCGGAAGCGTAAGAACTACCTAATCCTATACAATTAACGGAGGTTTACCATGAGCAAAGAGCAAATTCTTGAAGCCATTAAGGGCATGACCGTTCTTGAATTGAACGATCTGGTTAAAGCAATCGAAGAAGAGTTCGGCGTAACAGCAGCAGCACCGGTAGCAATGATGGGCGGCGCAGCAGCGGTTGAAGTGGAAGAGCAGACAGAATTCGACGTGATCCTGACAAGCGCTGGCGCTTCGAAGATCAACGTAATCAAGGTTGTTCGTGAAATTACAGGTCTTGGCCTGAAAGAAGCGAAGGACCTCGTAGACGGCGCACCGAAGCCGATCAAAGAGAAAATCTCCAAGGACGACGCGGAGAAAATCAAGAAGCAGCTTGAAGATGCAGGCGCAGGCGTAGAAGTGAAGTAATTGTTGTTGAAATAAGCATCCCCTTGAAGCGAGTCTTCAAGGGGTGCTTTATTTTCCGGAGAGGATGTGACGTAACATGTCGGAGCATTACTATTCGGGTCAACCGCAGACGGCACATGACGAACGACGGATCGAGGCGAGCCTGAGAGGCCGGAGCTGGCGTTTTTGGACGGATGCGGGTGTGTTTTCCAAGGGTGGGGTTGATTTTGGCAGCAAGCTGTTAATAGAAACGATGACGATTCCGGGCAGTGCCAAGGTTCTGGATGTCGGCTGCGGCTACGGGCCGATCGGCTTGAATGCGGCAGTGCTTGCAACCGCGGGTCATGTCACGATGGTGGATGTGAATGAACGAGCGGTAAAGCTGGCGAAGCGGAATGCAGCAGATCATGGAATCGGCAATGTGACGGTGCTTGCCAGTGATCTTTATTCGAAGGTGCCGGAAGCGTCGTATGATATCGTGCTTTCCAACCCCCCGATCCGTGCCGGCAAATCCGTCGTTCATGCGCTGTTCGAAGGAGCTGCCGAGCGGCTGAAGGACACAGGAGAGCTATGGATTGTCATTCAGAAAAAACAGGGGGCGCCTTCTGCGGTCGAAAAGCTGGAGGGCTTGTTTGATGCGGTGGAGCTTGTGGAGCGCGATAAAGGGTATTGGATCGTGAAGGCGAAGGGGCCGTTCAAGCGTTAAGACATCCGTTGAGACATGACAGAATCGGTGCAGGTATACAAAGGTATGCGGACAAGTGGTGCGACAGTGCACACCCAGCTTTAGCCATGAATAATTTCGGTGATATTGGTCGGATTTTCGTTGACTTCAAACTTCTGCTGTGGTAATATTAGAAAATGTCAGCATTAAAATTGCTCTACATGTCTTTAGTGTACTAAAATGTCAACACTTTTTTTGCTGCATGTATATTCTCAAGCTTCATGACGTATAATATTTACGTTTTGGGAAAATCTAGATGAGTACGCTTCGAAAAGGAGTTATTCAATCTTGAACGACGGGAATGAATAATTGCTTTTTCAAGCGGCAGCTTCCGTTCGTTTCATTTTCGTTCGGGGCTTTCTTTGTTTTTGTCACTTGCGCTTAACAGCATTTAGTAGCACACAAGGGGTGGATGTAATTGGCAGGCAAGCTGGTGCAGTACGGACGGCGCACGCGCAGAAGCTACGCGCGAATTAACGAAGTGCTGGATATTCCGAACCTCATTGAAATTCAGCAAAGATCGTATCAGAGCTTCCTTGATACGGGTCTTCGCGAAATGCTTCATGACATTTCTCCGATTCAGGACTTTACGGGCAATTTAAGCCTGGAGTTCGTCGATTACGCACTTGGCGAGCCGAAATATTCGGTTGACGATTCCAAGGAGCGCGATGTGACGTATGCGGCTCCTCTGCGCGTGAAGGTTCGCCTGATCAATAAGGAAACCGGAGAAGTGAAGGATCAGGAAGTGTTCATGGGCGACTTCCCGCTTATGACGGAAACCGGTACCTTCATCATTAACGGAGCCGAGCGTGTTATCGTCTCCCAGCTCGTTCGTTCACCAAGCGTCTACTTCAGCACCAAGATTGACAAGAACGGCAAGAAAGCTTATACGGCGACAGTGATTCCGAACCGTGGAGCATGGCTGGAGCTCGAAACGGACGCCAAGGATATTATTTATGTGCGTATCGATCGTACCCGGAAAATTCCGGTTACGGTTTTGCTGCGCGCACTCGGCTTCGGCACCGATGCAGAAATTATCGAGCTGCTGGGTGACGATGAGTACATTCGCAATACGCTGGACAAGGACAATACCGATTCGACGGACAAGGCGTTGATTGAGATTTATGAGCGTCTGCGTCCGGGCGAGCCGCCTACGCTTGAGAATGCGCGGAGCCTGTTGATCGCGCGATTCTTCGATCCGAAGCGCTATGACCTGGCGAACGTCGGTCGGTACAAGATTAACAAGAAGCTTCATATCAAGAACCGTCTATTCAATCAACGTCTGGCCGAATCGCTGGTGGACCGCAATACCGGCGAGATTATTGCAGAAGCTGGACAGATTGTTGACCGCCGTCTGCTGGATCAAATTATTCCGGCACTTGAAGACAATGTCGGCTTCAAGGATGTGCGCGTCAATGGCGGAGTTAATATGGCGGAGACGATTGTGCTGCAATCCATCAACATTTTCTCCCCAATTGAAGATGGCAAAGTGATTAAAGTTATCGCCAACGGTATTATCGACAAGAGCATCAAGAATATTACCGCTGCCGATATTATTTCTTCCATTAACTATTTTATTAATCTGCTGCATGGCGTCGGTAACACAGACGATATCGACCACTTGGGCAACCGTCGTCTGCGTTCGGTGGGCGAGCTTCTGCAGAACCAGTTCCGTATCGGTCTCAGCCGTATGGAGCGCGTGGTGCGCGAGCGGATGTCCATTCAGGATACGAATACAGTAACGCCTCAGCAGCTCATTAACATTCGACCGGTCATCGCTTCGATCAAGGAGTTTTTCGGAAGCTCCCAGCTGTCCCAGTTTATGGATCAGACGAACCCGCTGGCCGAGCTGACGCACAAGCGGAGACTCTCTGCACTCGGGCCTGGCGGCTTGACGCGTGAGCGCGCGGGCTTTGAAGTACGGGACGTTCACCACTCTCACTATGGACGTATGTGTCCGATCGAGACGCCGGAAGGTCCGAACATCGGGTTGATCAACTCGCTCTCCACCTTCGCTCGCATTAACGAATACGGCTTTATTGAGACGCCGTATCGATATGTCGATCCGAAGACGGGTCAGGTTACCTCTACCATTCATTATATGACGGCTGATGAAGAGGATAACTACGTTGTTGCGCAAGCGAACGCGGAATTGAATCCGGACGGCACGCTGGCCAACGACATGGTTATCTCACGCTTGAAATCCGAGAACCTGATTGTACCGAGGGATCGTGTTGACTACATGGACGTATCCCCGAAGCAGGTCGTGTCGGTAGCGACAGCGCTCATTCCGTTCCTTGAGAATGACGACTCCAACCGTGCGCTCATGGGTTCGAACATGCAGCGGCAGGCGGTTCCGCTGCTTATTCCGAAGGCGCCGCTGGTCGGCACCGGTATGGAGCATAAGGGCGCCAAGGATTCCGGCGTTTGCATCGTGTCCAAGGTAGACGGCGTCATTGAGCGCGTATCCGCGAACGAAATTTGGGTGCGCAAGCATATGATTGTGGACGGCAAGAAGATTGCCGGCGATCTGATCAAGCATAAGCTGCACAAGTTCCTTCGCTCTAACCAAGGGACGTGCATCAACCAGCGTCCGCTCGTATACCGCGGTGAAGAAATCAAGGTCGGCGATATTCTGGCTGACGGTCCTTCCACCGAGATGGGCGAGCTTGCGCTTGGACGCAACGTGGTCGTTGCCTTCATGACATGGGAAGGCTACAACTACGAGGATGCGATTCTGCTAAGCGAAAAACTAGTGAAAGAGGATGTTTACACCTCAATTCACATTGAAGAATATGAGTCCGAAGCTCGTGATACGAAGCTCGGACCGGAAGAGATTACACGCGATATTCCGAACGTAGGGGAAGAAGCGCTCAAAAATCTGGACGAGCGCGGCATTATCCGCGTTGGGGCTGAGATTGGCGCAGGTGACATCCTCGTTGGCAAGGTCACGCCGAAGGGTGTAACTGAATTGACGGCGGAGGAGCGGCTGCTCCATGCGATCTTCGGCGAGAAGGCGCGTGAAGTGCGTGATACGAGCCTGCGCGTGCCGCATGGCACCGACGGTATTGTCGTCGATGTCAAGGTGTTTACGCGTGAGAATGGCGACGAGCTGCCGCCGGGCGTGAATCAGCTTGTACGTGTCTACATTGCTCAGAAGCGCAAAATCTCTGAGGGTGACAAGATGGCGGGACGCCACGGCAACAAGGGCGTTATCGCACGAATCCTGCCAGAAGAAGATATGCCGTTCCTGCCGGATGGCACGCCGGTTGAGGTCGTGCTGAACCCGCTGGGGGTACCTTCCCGGATGAACATCGGGCAGGTGCTGGAGGTTCATCTTGGTATGGCGGCCAAGCTGCTCGGCATTCATACCGCTACGCCGGTATTCGACGGCGCCCGCGAAACGGACGTCTTTGATTCGATGGAAGAAGCGGGTATGCAGCGGAATGGCAAGACGGTATTGTACGACGGACGCACAGGCGAGCGCTTCGATCGGGAAGTGACCGTCGGCGTTATGTATATGATCAAGCTTGCGCACATGGTTGATGACAAGATCCATGCGCGCTCCACGGGACCATACTCCCTCGTTACGCAGCAGCCGCTGGGCGGCAAAGCGCAATTCGGCGGCCAGCGTTTCGGCGAGATGGAGGTATGGGCGCTTGAGGCTTATGGCGCCGCATATACGCTTCAGGAAATTTTGACCGTGAAATCCGACGACGTGGTCGGACGTGTGAAGACGTACGAATCGATCGTCAAGGGCGAGAATGTGCCGGAGCCTGGCGTTCCGGAATCGTTCAAGGTATTGATCAAGGAGCTTCAATCTCTCGGTATGGACGTAAAAATCTTGACCGGGGATGAAGAAGAGATCATTATGCGCGAGATTGACGATGAAGACGATACGTCGGGCGACAAGCTCAACTTGAATTTGGAAGGCGCGGAAGTTGGAGTAGAGTAAGATCAATCTTAAGGAGGGTTGCTCCTTGATGGACGTCAACAACTTCGAGTTTATGAAAATCGGGCTTGCTTCGCCAGACAAAATTCGTTCCTGGTCGCGAGGAGAAGTCAAGAAGCCGGAAACGATCAACTATCGTACGCTCAAGCCGGAGAAGGAAGGCTTGTTCTGTGAGAAGATCTTCGGGCCGACAAAGGATTGGGAATGTCATTGCGGCAAATACAAGCGCGTACGTTATAAAGGCGTCGTGTGCGATCGATGCGGCGTAGAAGTGACAAGGGCGAAGGTTCGCCGTGAGCGCATGGGCCACATCGAGCTTGCGGCTCCCGTATCACATATCTGGTATTTCAAAGGAATCCCGAGCCGCATGGGTCTTGCGCTTGATATGTCCCCCCGCTCGCTGGAAGAGATTATTTATTTTGCATCCTATGTCGTCACCGATCCCGGCGATACGCCGCTTGAGAAGAAGCAGCTGCTGTCGGAGAAGGAATATCGCAGCTATCGTGAGAAATACGGCTATGCGTTCAGCGCAGGTATGGGCGCCGAGGCGGTAAAGAAGCTGCTTCAGGATATCGATACCGAGAAGGAAGTCGACATGCTGAAGGAGGAGCTGCGTACCGCTCAGGGCCAGCGCCGCAATCGCGCCATCAAGCGCCTGGAGGTGCTTGAGGCGTTCCGGAATTCCGGCAACTTCCCGGAGTGGATGGTGCTGGACGTGCTGCCGGTTATTCCGCCGGAGCTTCGCCCGATGGTACAGCTGGATGGCGGACGTTTCGCAACGTCCGACTTGAACGATCTGTATCGCCGCGTCATCAACCGGAACAATCGACTGAAGCGCCTGCTGGATCTCGGCGCTCCGGATATTATCGTACAGAACGAGAAGCGTATGCTGCAGGAAGCAGTAGACGCCTTGATTGACAACGGTCGCCGCGGTCGTCCGGTTACGGGTCCTGGCAATCGCCCGCTGAAATCCCTCAGCCATATGCTGAAGGGCAAGCAGGGCCGATTCCGCCAAAACCTGCTCGGCAAGCGCGTAGACTATTCCGGTCGTTCGGTTATTGTTGTCGGTCCGAACCTGAAGATGTATCAGTGCGGACTGCCGAAGGAGATGGCCCTTGAGCTGTTCAAGCCTTTCGTCATGAAGGAGCTCGTCAACAAAGGCCAGGCGCACAATATCAAGAGCGCCAAACGCAAGGTTGAGCGCGTATCGCCAGAGGTATGGGACGTTCTGGAGGAAGTGATCAAGGAGCATCCGGTTCTGCTGAACCGCGCCCCGACCCTTCACCGTCTCGGCATTCAGGCGTTTGAGCCGATTCTTGTTGAAGGCCGTGCGATCAAGCTGCATCCGCTCGTATGTACGGCGTACAACGCCGACTTCGACGGCGACCAGATGGCTGTTCACGTGCCGCTTTCCTCGGAAGCACAGGCAGAAGCCCGCATTCTGATGCTGGCATCCGGCAACATCCTGAACCCGAAGGATGGCAAGCCAGTCGTTACCCCTTCGCAGGATATGGTGCTTGGCTCCTTTTACCTGACGATGGACAACGTACTTGCAGATGGAACAGGCAAAATATTTGGCAATGTCAACGAGGTAGTTTCCTCCTATCATCGAGGGATCGTCTCGCTGCATGCACGAATCGCCATTCCGGTGCGTGCGCTCGGCAAAACCTCCTTTACGGAGAAACAGCAGAACGCGCTGCTCGTGACGACGGTCGGCAAAGTCATTTTCAACGAAATTTTCCCGGAAGATTTCCCGTTCATCAACGAGCCAAGCAAAGTCAACTTGATCAACGGTACGCCGGACGAATATTTTATCTACGAGAAGGGCGCGAACGTAGACGAGTTTCTGCGCAAGCTGCCTTCCAAGGGCGCAGTCGGCAAAGACTTCCTCGGCAGCATTATTGCCGAATGCTTCCGCCGCTACCAGACGACTCGTACGTCGATGATTCTCGACAACATCAAGCAGCTTGGCTTCACGTACTCGACGAAAGCGGGCATCACGATTGCGGTTGCCGATGTTATGGTTCCGCCGGATAAGAAGCGCGTACTCGAGGAATCTGAAGAGAAGGTTCGCGTTGTCACGAATCAGTACCGCCGCGGTCTGATTACGAACGATGAGCGTTATGACCGGATCATCGGCATC
>JBEPYM010000025.1:0-1568 GCA_041641375.1 Paenibacillus sp. | reverse complement strand
ATCAACATGATGGTAGAGTCGAAGGCGCGGGGTAACAAGTCGCAGATTACACAGCTCGGCGGTATGCGCGGCCTTATGGCGAACCCGTCTGGACGTATTATCGAGCTCCCGATCAAGTCGAACTTCCGCGAAGGACTTACGGTATTGGAGTACTTTATCTCCACGCACGGCGCGCGGAAGGGTCTGGCGGATACGGCGCTTCGTACGGCGGACTCCGGTTATCTGACACGTCGACTTGTCGACGTTGCGCAGGACGTCATCGTGCGTGAAGAGGATTGCGGTACGGACAAGGGCTTTGTCGTATCCCGTATTCAAGACGGCAAAGAGGTAATTGAAGACCTGTTTGACCGGATTGAAGGACGTTACTCATTTAAGACGTTGCGTCATCCGCAAACCGGTGAAATATTGGCGAATCCGAACCAGCTCATCGATTCCGATGTGGCAACGGGGATCATTAATGCAGGCATCGAAGAGGTGCACATTCGATCTGTGTTATCCTGCCGTACGCGCCACGGCGTATGCAACAAGTGCTACGGCCGCAACCTGGCGACTGGCAAGCACGTGGAGATCGGCGAAGCGGTGGGCATTATCGCCGCCCAATCGATCGGCGAGCCAGGCACCCAGCTGACGATGCGTACGTTCCATACGGGCGGCGTTGCGGGCGATGATATTACGCAAGGTTTGCCGCGTATTCAGGAATTGTTTGAAGCGCGCAACCCGAAGGGTCAAGCTATCATTTCCGAGATCGACGGAACGATTAAGGAAATTCGCGAAGCGAAGGACCGTCGTGAGATCGAGGTTGAAGGCGAAGCGGAATCCAAGTCGTACAGCGTTCCATACGGTTCACGGATTCGTGTACACGTCGGACAGCAGGTCGGCGCGGGCGACGTTATTACGGACGGTTCCATTGATCCGAAGGAAATGCTGCGCATCAAGGGAATCCGGGGCGTGCAGAATTATATCCTGCAAGAGGTTCAGCGTGTATACCGGAACCAGGGTGTAGAAATCAACGACAAGCATATCGAGGTTATGATTCGTCAGATGCTTCGGAAAATCCGCGTCATCGATGCGGGCAATACGACGCTGCTGCCAGGATCGTTCGTCGATATTCATGAATACGAGCAAGCGAACCTGAACGTGCTGCTGGAAGGGCGCGAGCCTGCAGTAGCGAAGCCGGTGCTGCTCGGGATTACCAAGGCGTCGCTGGAGACGGACTCCTTCCTGTCGGCGGCTTCCTTCCAGGAGACGACGCGCGTCTTGACGGATGCCGCGATCAAAGGCAAGGTAGACCAGTTGCTCGGTCTGAAGGAGAATGTCATTATCGGCAAGCTGATTCCTGCAGGTACGGGCATGGCGCGCTACCGCAACGTTCGGGTATACGACCCGACGCTGGAGCCGGAGACGCTCGAAGAAACGCCGCTTGAGGCTGTAACAGTCGAATAAAAGGTGTGAAGGGCTGTCCATAGCAGTCGGCGGAAGTATCGCTGACAGCTGTGTGGCAGCCCTTGTTGTTTCTTGAATTCAAGGCATGATCGCTGACATACTGTTGTCAAAGCGATGAGTTATTC
>JBEPYM010000024.1:0-32718 GCA_041641375.1 Paenibacillus sp. | reverse complement strand
TTGCGTCCTTGTAGTCGCTCTTCGTCTGCGAATTATCCTCAAGTTCCTTGCTCTTGTTCACATGATGTGGATTCACAAGTACGATCTTGATACCTTGCTCCTTCAAATAAGCCGCTAACGGAAACCAATAGTGTCCAGTAGGCTCGATGCCGAATACAATGTCTGCCTTCTCATGAATGCGACCAAGCTCCTTCATCCACGTTGTCAGTTTCGTTAGCCCTTCCTGATCGTTATGAAACACGCAGTCATTTCCAAGTTCGAGTCCGCGAAAATCCACTGCTCGCGCCACGTGAATTTTCTTGGCGATATCTGCACCAACAACCAGCGTCTTTTCAGTAATTCGTATAATCCGTTGATTCTGCTTCTGCTTTAGTTTATTCTTCATGTTGAGTGCCTCTTTTCGTATGTGGGTTTTGTTCTGGCCTGAACATTTCCCAGTATACTAGAGGCGCTTTTTTCGTTCAAAGCTCAAATCACATCATTACAGGAATAGCTCCTCGTTCGCACCAAGCGAGACAAGCTGCTCGCCGCGATAGGCATCGGATACCCGAAACAGCTCACGGTTGGTCGCTTGTGTCTGTGCATCCGTGCGCATCAGCACCTTGCGGAACTCATCGAACGATTCATAATGCACACCCTGCACGCCCAGCGAGGATAAAAGAATCATTTCTTTGGAATTCATTTCGTCCAGAAAGCGCAACGCCAGCTCCCGGTCCGCACTCCGTGTAACAAGAAACACCGCACCTGCCCCTTGTGCGCTTCCCGCGCCTCCAAAGCCATAGCTGTCCGGAGCGAAATTCCAATGCTTGCCGTTGGGATCGGACGGACCCGGTACCCAGGTTAGCCTGGCTTCCGGAACGGTTTTGCGTAGCTCTTTCTCCAGCTGAATGACGGTATTCGCATACCCGCCTGTCATCCCGGCGCGTCCCTGGACAAACTTCAAATCCTTGTTTTGCACTTGAAAAAACTGCTTGTCGAGCAAACCTCCTGCATACATGCCACGCAAATGATCCAAGAGCGACATATATCCTCCCTGTTCCTCGCGCAGCTTTGCTTTCCCGTCAGCACTGCGCGGGTCAGAATGGAGCGAGCCCCATAAATAATCAGCTGCGAAGGCACTGCCGAAAACACCGCCCACCTCATTCAGCCGGTATGAGACGAAGCCCGTCGTATCATCCTTTCCGTTGCGGTCGGGATCTTGCTCTACGAACGCCTTCATGACGAAAGTAAATTGTTCAAGCGTTGCCGGCTCCTTAAGACCCAGCTTATCCAGCCAGTCCTTCCTGATAATTGCCCCGTACGGCGCCTTCTCTACAGTTGAACCCGGCACACCATACACTCGCATATCCCCTTGTTCTCTTGCGACCCTCATCATCGACAGTACATTGCGCGGTACATTCTGCACGATGTGCTTCGTCTTGTCGATTTCGATCGGCTGAAGAAGGCCGTTGGCAACCCAATTTGCAAAGTTCCCTTCTCCGAACCAGTCCAGCTGCACGATATCAGGCAAATCGCCGGAAGCCATCACCACATTGAGCCGCTCCCGATATCCTGCCGCAGGCGGTGTCTCAATCTCCAAATCTATGTGTAACCGACGCTCCAGCTCTTGCAAAAAACGATTGTCCTCGGTGCGGAACGCCTCTCCCATTTTGAGCATAATCCTCAGTTTGGGCAATTCGGGCTCCGGCTCAGAAGGTGCCGGGCTGCAGCCTGGGAGCGCGGCTGCCACACAGGCTGCCAACAGCCATAAAGAAGCAATTCGCATCATCGTTCACCGCCTTTTCCTCATATATCCATTATAACTTATTCTCAACGATTCGCTAGAAACCTGCGGCGCTCACGGTAGTGCCTGGGCGAGCAGCCATGAACCTTGCGAAATACTTCGTAGAAATGGGCCCGGTTGCAAAAGCCGGACATGTCGGCAATCCGATCGATGCTGGTCTCTTCCGCCAACAGCAGCTGTTCAGCCCTTTTAATCCGCTTGCCCTGCACATAAGCAGTGAAGCTCATGCCGAGCGTCTGCTTGAACAGTCTCATAAAATGCGACGAGCTCATGTGTGCTGCCCGACTTGCTTCCGCCACGGTTAATTTGCGAGTGTAATGCTGATCAATATAGGATAGCGCCGGCCCAATTGCACGGGTAGCGGCTTCAACAGGTAATCCCAGCACGTTCTTTACGTCGTTGCGAATCAGGAGCAGCAGCAGCTGCTTCACGAGAATGGAAGCCGCCATCTCGAAGCCACGCTCCTGCACTGTCAATTCCGCATAAAGCGATCGCAGTGTTTGGGCCGCTGCCGTGCGCAGCTGCGGTTGTTCCCTGAATATATAATTTGTACGGTCAAGCGGTGCTGTCAGCTCCTTCAGCATGTGAAGATAGCGAACGTTTGCCAGCTCGAAATAGGCTGAAATATCAAGCTGCAGTACATAATAACGGATCGGATCTGCAGACTTGCGGCGGGTGGTATGGGGCTGGTTGGAGCCGATTACCATGATGTCACCTTCCCCAAGATCAGTCTTCGATTCTGGAAGCTGAACCTCCAGAATGCCTTCAACCATGAGCAGAAACTCAATCTCCTTGTGATAATGCCAGCCATTAACAGCTGCGGAACGTGTTGCTTCCCACATCTTCAGACATAACTCGGCATGCTGGAATTGAACGGTTTCGGATATAGCAAGCATGATGGCTCCTCCTCGCAGTAAGCATGGTAGAATACCATACAAAATAAAGAGAATATCCACTATCGGAACTGCAGCTCAGGGAGTACGATGTAGATGTAATTGATAACGCTTACTTTTAGGAGGAATGAATGATGAAGCTTTCAGCATTATCAGGCGGAACTGCAGCTGTACTCGTACTGTCTATGCTGATCCTGATGTTCGGTCCCGCAGAACGGGCCGGCGCCTCCTGGCGCAGTGTCCTGTACCCGGACAATTGGCAGCCAGGCTACAAGGATTCGCAAGGCCGGTTTGTACACGATTTCTCGTATGCCGGCTACCGCAAGGGCGAGGCTGCAATCCCGGCCAACCCGCCGGGCAGCACGTACGATGTGACGAAGTCGCCCTATCTGGCCGACAATACCGGCACTGCCGATGCTACGGCAGCGATTCAGGCCGCGATCAACGATGCGGGCAATGCCGGAGGAGGAATCGTCTACCTGCCTGCCGGAACGTATAAAGTGAAGCCGGCCTCGGGCTCATCGTTTGCCCTGCGCATGGACAAAAGCAAGGTTGTGCTTCGCGGCGCAGGCGCATCCAGCACCTTCCTGTATAACGATGATGCCTACATGCGCGAGAAGGCGGTGATTTCCGTCGGTCCGCAATCGGCCGTAATCTGGAACAATGCAACGGAGAATCAAGTAACGCTTGTGACGCAGGACTTGCAGGAAATGGACACCGTTATTCCGGTCCAGAGCGTCAGTGGATACAGCGCGGGCGACTGGGTTGTCGTACGGACCGATTCGACGTCCGGATTCAGCCAGGACCACAGCATGGGCAGCTTGTGGGATACTCCTGATCTGAAAGGCGTCGTGTTCTACCGACAAATTAAAGCGGTGGATGCCACGAACAAGAAGCTGACCATCGATATTCCGTTGCGCTACTGGATGAAGACTCGTGACAATGCCAGAGTGTACAAGCTGTCTTCCCCGCATCTGAGCGAGATCGGCATTGAGGGCCTCTCCATTGGCATGAAGGAAAACCTGAAGTCGGGACTTGCAGAATCCGATTACAACAAATCCGGAACGGCTGCTTATGAGGTGCATAATTCGAATGCTGTCAAGATGAACCACACCGTCAACGGTTGGATTAGCGGCGTACGTTCCTACAAGCCCGCCTCCAACACCAAGAATGTGCACGTCCTGTCGCGCGGCATCACACTGGCCTTCACCCGCAACATCACAGTCCAGGACTCGTTCATGTCGCGTCCGCTCTATCTGGGAGGCGGCGGTAATGGCTACCTGTTTGCACTCGCCGGTCAGGAATCGCTGCTGCGAAACAACGAAGCTTCGTTCGGCAGACACAACTTTACGTTCCTGAGTATGCAAACGAGCGGCAATGTGCTGACGAACTGCACAACAAGGAGCGGTACGCTTGAGGTAGATTTCCATATGCACCTTAGCATGGCTAATCTGGTTGACAATATGAATGTGGACAAGGATCAGCTTCAGTCGATTTACCGGCCTTACGGCACGATTGAGCACGGTCAAACGACCACGCAGTCTGTATTCTGGAATACGAACGGCATTGCGTACAAGAGCAATAAGTCATCCATCGTCGCATCGCAGCAATTCGGCTGGGGATACGTGGTCGGTACGCGCGGTTCAGCCACAGCTGTCTCGACGCCTTCGGGCAGCGGCACGGAGCCAATTGATCTTGTAGAAGGCGCCGGTCAAGGCAGCTCCTTGTCTCCGCAGTCGCTCTACCAGGATCAATTATCGCGAAGACTTGGCGGGGGTGGCGGCTCCGGCACTACAACCTATTTGGTGAACGACAGTTTTAACGGAACGGCAACCGGGGCTTTACCAGCCAATTGGACTGTCGGCGGTCCCGGCTCAGCCACTGTGCAGGAAGTACCAAGCGCAAGCGACAAGAGTCTGAAAATAACGCAAAGCACAACCGGCACGGCCACGACAGTCGATCGAAGCTTTACGTCTGTGAGCGGCAATGTCACCATGGAATACAAGTTCCGGGTCGAGCAGCTGGACAGATGGTTTACGCTGCCGCACATTCGAGACAGTGGTCTGGTCAACGCCGTGACGCTTGAGGTGACGAACAGCGGAAAGCTGCGTGCATACAACGGAACCTCGCAAACCGATGTGCAAGCGGTATCGGCCGGAACTTGGTATTCAATCAAGCTCGTGCTTGATACAGGCACGGACAAGTACGACTTGTATGTGAACGGAACGCAGAAGCTTTCCCAGGCCGCCTTCCGCAACGCCGTATCCAACCTGCAATCATTACGATATGCGATTCCTTCCAACCATACCGGTACGATGTATGTGGATGCCGTGCAGGTTTATCAATAACCAATCGCTTCACGGAATAAGCTCTCCGAATGGAGGGCTTATTCTCTGTGCAGCTTCGCAAGCGCAAGTCCAGTCTCGCCCGCAACACTGTAAAGCAAGTAAAGCTGCCCATCCTCTGCGAACACGGCCGGGTCCCGAAGCTGACGCACCGGCTCATATACCGCACCGGATCTAGACGGAGCAAGCGGCAGTCGCGCGCCTTCATACTCAAGCTCCGGCTCCAACAGCACGGCAGGCTCGCTAGCTGCATCCCACTGCTCCCAATCTGGATGCAGCTTCACGCGCCGATACAAGATACGCTCCGGGCAGTCTCCCTTCCGGGAATAATAGACATGGAGCCAGTCTCTTTCCACATAAACAGCGCTGTGTCTTGCAGTCGGTTCTCCGAGCAGCGACTCTCTGCGCTCGAACGAAGTTAGGCCTTCCTGGAAGCGGAGCAGCGTATCCGGCATCTCCAGAGCATAATGATAGCCGGCATGCAGGAACGTCCGCCAATAGGACATGCCAAGGTTGCCTGTCGTCCGTTCATAATAGATACCGTCGGTCGAGAACGCTGCGCGCGTAAATTGCATAGGCGTCATACCTTCCGTCGCCTTGTCCATTCCATGGAAATACATCCGGAACTCGCGTTGCTTCTCGTCAATCCATACGTCGGGGGAAGCAATGTGATGGGTAAACCCGCTCTGCGCCAGCTGCAGCGAGCCCGGCTCATGAATTCGCCAAGGACCTTCCAGCGAATCGGAGTAGGCGAGCCTGATAGACTCGCCATGGTGATGCGCAAAGTATAGATAATAGCGACCCAACGGGTTACGTACCCATTCGGGCACTTTCACCAATGACGGACCATTTATATTGCTGCCGATCGTCTCGCTCATAATCGGCGAGATGATAGGATTGACTTCGGCTCTGACCGCTCTCATAGGGAATCCCCCTTTCACTACTGAACTTCATGCGGATGTCTGCGTATCAGCTCCTCAATGCCATACTCGCGCCCGGTTTCCTTCAATCGCTCCGTATACTTTCGCAGGCTGCCCTTGGCATGAAATGGCCCGCCTTCGTGCATGACCGTCCACAACGGATCGGCATCATGCTTCATCGTGCTCATCATTTCGTCATGCCATTCGTTCAGCCAATAGACCGCCTCGTGGCATATGTCACGCCGCTCGGCAGCCAAGTTAATCTGCTCGTGCGGGTCATCCTCGAGGTTGAAGAGCATCTCCTTGTCGAACAAATGGTAGCCGTCGTGATACGTGCGAATATAGAGCCACGGACCGAAGCGAACCCCCCGCTGGCACACATGCGCGCATTGGGAAATGACAACATAATCGCGCCCTTCCCGCTCCCCTTCCTGCAGCGTTCGCGCGTAGCTTCTCCCGTCCCAGCTTGAATGCGCCTTCACATTCAACAGCTCGGCCAGCGTTGGGATCAAATCCACATTGTAATGGAATGCATCGTCCGAATGCCCTTGCTTCATCCCAGGCCAGCGCACTATCATTGGAATGCGGCAGGTTGCCTGATCAGCCGTTCCATGCTCGCCATAGATGCCAAGCTCACCCATATTTTCGCCGTGGTCCGCCGTGATGATCACGATCACGTCATCCATTACGCCCTGAGCCTCCAGCGCGGCAAACACCCGGCCGAGATGCTCGTCCATATACCGGATGCCGAGGTCGTAGCCGTCCATCGCCTGGCGCAGCGTTGCCATGCTGTTGATTTCGCCTGGATATCGTGGATACTCCTCGGTGCCCCACATGTTCCTGTTCGAGTACATCCACATATCGAGCGCGCTGTGCGGGCCTACTTTGCGCATATGCTTCTCCAGCACTTCCTCGGAGATCCAGGCCGGCAGAGGCTCCTCCGCGAACGGGTTAACGACCTCTTCCGGAACGCGATACGGCGTGTGCGGGTCCCAATAGTTGACATACAGAAACCAATTGTCGGAAGCGGCGTTTCGCTCCACCCAATCCAGAACAGTCGGCGTCACTTCCTCTGCCGATTCCATACCGCCCTTGCCTGTATTATACATTTCCTTAAATCCCGCATAAAAATTCCAGCTCGTATGGCGTTCGCCAAACGGACTGATCAGCGCGGTATGGAGCCCAGCGCGCCGCAGCATGCCCGGCAGGCTGTTCGATGCAAGACGGTCTCTGAAAGCACGGTCAGGGCCCTCAGGCCGAATATCCGCCGCCGTGCCGCCGTGTCCAACGACTCCCGAATGAATGCCGAATTGCCCGGTCATAAGCGCAGTCCGTGAAGGCAGACAAGGCGCATCGGATGTGTAATAGTTCGTGAACACAACCCCGTCCTTGGCAATCCGGTCAATATTCGGCGACGTGTCGCGGTGATAGCCGTAGCAGCCCAGGTGGTCCGGGCGGGTTGAATCCAGATCAAGCAGTAGAATACGCATGCGTGTCAGCTCCTTTACATTATGTCAGCAATTCAGGCCGAACCTTCGGTACGATGTTCCCCGGAATGAGCCGCTTCCCATCCGAAAGCCCATCATTCGGACGTTCGGCGAGAATATCGACGAGGCGGCTCCTCCACATTTCAACTCTATGCGTATAAGCGGCATCGTCGACTGCATTCCGAAGCTCCTGCGGATCGCGCTCCAGATCGAAAAACCACTCGCGCCCCGTTAATGAATCCCAGAAATACTTCTCTTTCCCGTCCGTCACATACTGCCAGCCGGCATCGTCTCCCGCGCACTCGCCGTGCAAGTATTCGCGCCACGGAGACTCCCCGCCGCCACTCATAAGCGAAAGCAGGCTGGCTCCCTCTACCGAGCCCGGAATGGTTACGCCTGCCGCCTCCAGCAACGTCGGCATAATATCGTACAGCGTAACAGGCTTATCGCAATGCGCGCCGCGCAAACCCTTGTACGAAGAGGCAGGCTGCACGATGAGCGGAATGCCGGCGGAGCCTTCAAGCGGAATCGACTTGCGGAACAGGTGATGGTCGCCCAGCATCTCCCCATGATCGGAAGTAAAGACGATCCATGTATTCTTCAGCTGCTTGCGCTTGCGAAGCCAATGAATCAGTCTGCCGATCTGGAAATCGAGGTGCGCCAGCTGCGCATAATACGCTTTGCGGGTACGGTCCAGCTGAACGGCTGACAGCCGTCCACGCGAAGCGTCGATCGAGCGTACTGGGTGATCGAATTCACTAGCCCATTGACCGACTGGCACGTCGGGCAGCTCTATACCCTCGAACCGGTTAAAGTACGCCAGCGGCGGATCGAACGGCGGGTGCGGCCGATGAAGTCCCAGCTGCAGAAACCAGGGCCTCGTCGGATCCCTTCGGGAGATGAGCTCGATCGCCGAGTCGACCGTCCAATTTGTGATATGCAGCCCTTCCTCATGCGTCCATGGATGGGCATGGATGGAATTATTATGCATAATCTCACCCGTATCTTTAACGAGCCCGCCGCCCAACCGCTCCAAAAACATATGATAATCGCTCGCATAGTCGCCGTCATGGTTGGCCGTGTCCGTGTGCCGCATCTCCTCAAACCCAAGCGAGACGCGCTGCGGGTAAAAATGATTGTTGCCGCTCAGAAAAGTCTGATAGCCGCTTCGCTGCAGGCAGCTCATCAGCGTGTCCTTGTACGTCCAGGGCACCTTCTCCTGGTAGCCCAGACGACCGCACCCATTCGGCGTCTGTCCTGTCGCCAGGCAGGCTCGCGCAGGAATGCAGATCGGGGATGGCGAGTAGGCCGACGTAAACATCATGCCTTCATGGGCCAGCTGATCCAGGAACGGCGTCTCGACGACCGGGTGACCTGCCGCGCTGATACAGTCGCCTCTCCATTGATCGCATAAAATCAGCAGCAAATTTGGTCTTTCATCCATCCTTATGTCCTCGCCTTCTACTCAAGCTCTGGAAGCCGCTTCGCTTCCTCTGGCACCGTCCATCTCTCGGGCTCTGGCACGTCCACGACTGCACCCCACCTGGCGAGCAGCTTGTAATGCTCGATTTTGGCCGTATGCTTCTCCACAATGCCCTGCACATTCCAGGTATGCTCAAGCAACGTCCGAAACGCTCCCGCAATATCCTTGCGACTTTCTGCCACATTATGCAGCTCCTGCGGATCGTCAGCGATGTCGAACAGCTGATCGTGCTCCTCGTGATAGGCGTAGGCAATATATTTCCAGTCTCCCTTCCGCAGCATACGTCCGGGAACCTGACGACCGCCGATCACTGCCATCGTTTCACTCACGACAATGCGTTCTGCGTCCTCGGGTCCGCCAGCCAGCAGGGGAACCAGACTCCTCCCATCCTGCCGAGGAGGCGTCTGACCGCCAGCGAGCTCGCAGAGCGTTGGGCCAAGATCCAACAGGCTTACCGGCTGGGTTACCCGAGTGCCTCTGGCAATGCCGCTGCCAGCGGCCAGCATCGGTATTTTCGCAGACCCTTCATGAAAAGTGCCTTTGCCAGTCAAGCCGTGCTCCCCAGCCAGCTCTCCGTGGTCGGATACATATACAAATACGCCTTGTCGGCCTGCCCGCTCCAAATAGGCGTTCCACGCCGCTCTCACCTGGCCGACCTGCGTGTCCATGGCCGTAACCATACCGAAATAGGCCGCTCTCAAGCGACGCAGTATGTTCTCGTCCAGCCCATCCTGACGGTAGCCGACAACGCCCGGATGAGCGTCCGGACTGCGATATGATTCCGGGATATCAGCGATTTCCCTGTAGCTGGCATACAGCTCAGGCGGTGCCACATACGTATGATGCGGCCCGTATGTGCCGACGATGATGCACTGAGGCTTCTCGTGCTCCGCAGCCAAATAATCGAGCGCTGCCTGAATCACTGCCTGGTCGTAAGCAAGCACCGGAGACAGCCCGCCCCCGATAATGCGCAGACGGTCACCGGCCATCGTGCCGACATACGGACCAAGATCATCGCGCTTGGCCCCATATCTCCCCCAGAATAAGGGGGTCATCTCGCCCATAATTCGCTTCGTAAACCCGTGACGCTGATCCTCGCCAAGAAAATGCATGCGTCCGCACAACACCGTTTCGTATCCTTCGGCAGCTATTCCGTGCAGGAATGTCGCCTGATCACCCGGGATTGCGCCTGAATTGGTGTAAACGCCGGTTTTTTCCGGCAGCTGCCCCGTCAGCATTGCTACCCGGGCCGGCACGCACAACGGCGAGGCCGTGTACGCGTTATCGAACGCGACACCCTCGCCGGCGAGCTGGTCCAGATGGGGTGTCCGCACGATCGAATGGCCTGCATAGCCGACGTACCCGGCATGATGCTGGTCGCTCAAAAACACCAACAAATCAGGTTTCCCCATTGCACACCCTCCCATTACCCTTTTACCGACCCTAACAGCATCCCTTTGTTAAAATACTTCTGAAGAAACGGATAGACGACCAGCAGCGGCAGCGCCGTCAACAGCACCGCAGCCATCTTGACTGCAGGTCCGAATTCAAAGCCCCCTGCTTCCTGCTCCATCCCTGTATCCGAGGATTCGATCAGCATCTGGCGCAAATAAACCTGCAGCGGCCACATGGAAGATTTGTTCAAGTACAAGATTGCATTAAAGTACGTGTTCCAATTGTGTACAGCATAAAACAACGTAAAGGTTGCGATCGCCGGCATGGACAGCGGAATGACAATGCGCCAGAATAGTCCCAGCTCGCTGCAGCCGTCTATTCGCGCCGCCTCCTCCAGCTCTCCAGGAATGTTCTGAAAGAAGCTGCGAAGCACGATCAGGTTAAAAGGCGCGATTGCCGCGACCAGATACAGCGCCCAATAGCTGTTCAATAGCCCCAGTTCCTTCACGACCAGATATGTCGGAATAAGTCCGCCGCCAAATATCATTGTAAACAGCACCATAAAGTTGATGACGCGCCGACCCTTGAGCCATGCCTTGGAAAGCCCATATGCCATCAGGCTGGTCAAGACAATATTGATCGCCGTTCCGCAGATCGTGATGATCACCGCATTCTTGAACGCGTTCGTAAAATTGTCATTGCTCAGCAGAAATCCATATGCATCCAGCACCCATCGCTCCGGAATCAGAAAAAAGCCGCGGCGAATAATTTCCTCCTTGGAGGCAAAGGAGCTTACCACTACATATAAGAATGGGATCGCAACCGTAGCAAGCGTAACAATAAGAATTCCGTATACGAGAATCATGAACAGCGGATCTCTGCCACGCGGGTCATACACACCGAATTTCTTCGTCATGATTAGTATACCCCCTCTTCGCCGATCTTCTTGGACAGACGGTTAAACAACACGATGAGCGCAAGACCGATAACGGATTTGAACAATCCGACAGCCGTTGTATAGCTGAACGCCCCTTGAATAATGCCTGTTCGATACACGTACGTATCAAACACTTCTGACACTTCCCGATTTAAAGAGTTCTGCATCAAGTAAATATGCTCAAACCCGATGTCCATCACATGTCCAAGCCTTAGAATAAACAAAATAATTATGGTTGAACGCAGCGCCGGAAGCGTAATGTGCCACAGCTGCCTCCAGCGGCCCGCACCGTCTACGACAGAAGCTTCATAGAGCGTTGGGTCGATCGAAGCCAACGCGGCCAGAAAAATAATAGCGTTCCAGCCTGCTTCCTTCCACACATTCTGCAAGACATACACAATACGAAAATATTCGGGATCTGTTAAAAGCTCTATACGCGGAAGCCCCCATGAGGCGAGCAGCTGATTGATTCCGCCGTCCTGTGTGGAAAACAGAATCACCGTTATACCCACAACAACAACCCACGACAGAAAGTGCGGCATATAAATGACCGTCTGCACCGACTTGCGGAACCAGACTAGACGAACCTCGTTGAGCACAATGGCAATAAGAATAGGTGCCGGAAAAAAGAGAAACAGGTTTAAACCGCTTAAGATTAGCGTGTTGCGAAGCAGCATCCAAAATTCAGGATCAGTAAACAATCTTTCGAAATGAGCCATTCCGACCCATGGGCTCTCTTTGTAGCCCAGGAACGGATCAAATTCCTGAAACGCAATTACGATCCCACCCATAGGCAAATATCGAAACAGCAGGAAAAACAATAAGCCCGGCAAAATCATGGCATAGAGCGGAATCCCGCGTCGCCACAGCTTCATGTCTTCTTTCCGCGAGTTTCTGGAGCTCTGTACGGAAGGCGATGAACTAGGCTGGGTATGAACATTCATTAGATTGGCCCCCTTAGGTTTCTGATACATTCAGTATAGAGCCCAGCTTGGCGAAAGTAATTGTTCGATTCTATCATTTCTTATCTAATCTTCTACAGTTCTATCGTTTTGTTGTCAGGGATGTAAAGAGCCCCTCAAGGCTCAAGAGGGGCTCTTACCGTACCTGTCTATTTCCCGAACTGGGCATTAAGCTCTGCCATAATCTTATCTCCGCCGTTCGCCTTCCAATCCGCTACCAGCTTGTCGATCGATTCCACTGGCTCTCGACCTACGACGACCTTGATGATGCCGTCCATAAACTTCTGATTCAAGGTAGGCCCAACCTTGATATCCGTCTCTGACTCCAGACCCATTCCCGCATTCGGAACCGGATACTTGGCGTTGAGCGTAAAGAATGACTTGACGCCATCCGCGATCTTCTTGTCATCCCACAGGCGGACTTGAATTAGCGGATCGTTGCTGCGGAAAAACCAGGTGGACAGCAGGAACGGTCGATCCTTGTCGAAGGCTTCCAGCTTCACATAGTTGCTGCCTTCTTTCTTATAGTGAATACCTTCAACGCCGTTCTTCGTCAATACATTGCCTTCTTCTGATACGATATAATCGAGCATCTTCAGAATACGCTGTTGCTTATTCTTGTCGATCTTCGCGTTTATCACAATTTTTTGCGTCGCCGAAATCGAAGTGTTGCTGCCTTGCCCGCCAGGACCCTTCACAGGCTCTAGAGCAACAATGTTCGCATCAGGAGCAGATTTCTTCGTGTTAGGCAGCATCGTTCCATAGAACTGATTCGGGTTGATCGTGCCAAATCCGACCTTGCTGGATTCAAATTTATTGCCCAGGTCGCCCAATTTGTTGACCGCAAAATCTTTATCAAGGACCCCTTCCGCATAAGCCTTGCGCAGGAAGCTCGCAAAGTCCTTCCATTCCTTCGCTTGCTCGTACTGAGAGAGGAGCTTGCCGTTAACCGCCTTGTATCGATTCACAATGCCAAACGCATGCATGATGGACTCTATACCGACAATTTGATGGTTCGGACTAATATAGAAGGTAAAACCCATTGTGTCCGGCTTGCCGTTGCCGTCCGGGTCCTTCGTTGCGAATGCCTTCGCAACTTCATAGAACTCATCGACTGTCTTGGGCTCCTTCAATGCAAGCTTATCAAGCCAATCCTTGCGGACACCGAAGGAATCGCGTGTCGTGGTATTGTAGTAGGGAAGACCGAAATATTTATCAGCCGGATTCAACAGCTTGAGCTGCTCTTCTTCCATGCTCTTCGACAAGTTAGGGTAATCCTTCAGAAAAGGTTTTACATCCAGAAAGATCCCCTTATCCTTCCACTTGTTGTATTGCTCTTGCATGACCAGATATACGTCCGGAAATTCGTTGGAGGCGGATATGACATTCAGTTTTTCCTTATAGTTGTCACTGGGCACCCACTGCATCTGTAGATCGATATTCAGCTTCTCATTCAATTTATCAATAACCGGGTGCTTGTCAGGCCATCCACCCCCCGCAAAGCTTTGTGTCATTGCGGTTATCGTAAACTTTTCCTTGGACGCATCCGGCTTTGCCACATCCTTCACCGGAGCTGCAGGCTGTTCCTTCGAAGCACATCCTGTCAAAGCGCTTGTCGCGAGTGCGCCTGCCATCATAACGCTCATCCATTTGCTCGCCATCGTAGTTCCCCCTCTTTCATATTGTAAGCATTTTCATTGTAGCATCGCAGGGAAGACATTAAATTATCCGATTTTACTTTTTCTTGTCCGATTTTATTCAGTTTGCTCATTCATTTCCTCAATTGAACTTGTCACGGCCTCCTGACTTCCAATCCGGAACGGGATCCGGATACTGACCACAGTTCCGCGACCAGGGAAGGAATGCAAGGAAACGCCATATCGTTCACCGTACTGCAGCACGAGCCGGGCATGCACATTGGATACGCCAAGGGATTCATGCTGTGCGTAGCTTTCATGCGCTTGACGGGAGATGGCTTCAAGTCTTGCCTGAAGCCGCTCCAGCTCCTCCGGCCCAATACCTGGACCATTGTCTGCAATCTCAATAATCAGATCGTTCTTCTCATGATACGCATTGACCAGAATCGCACCCTTGCCACCCAGCGGCTCTACCGCATACTTGACAGCATTCTCAATGATTGGCTGCAGTGAAAGCTTGACGACCTTATGTTGAGCATATTTCTCATGGACATACACATTGCTTTGGAAATCCTTGGGGAAACGAATATGGACAATTCCCAGATATTTTCTGACATGGTCAAGCTCCTCCCGGAGCGTAACCTCCTTCTCGGTAATCTTGGCCGTATACCGATACACATCCCCCAGATTTTTGGCCATCTTCACGACGGCTTCGGTATTTTCCAGGTAAGCCATACTCTTGATGATGTCCAACGAGTTATAGAGCAGATGCGGGTTAATTTGATTTTGCAGCGCTTCAATGATTGCGTCCTTCTGACGCAGCCTGGCATGGGCTTCCTTAAGACGCAACTCGGTTACCGTGTTCATCAGCTCATCCAGCCGCGCCACCATGATGTTAAAGCTGCGATTCAGATGCTGGAAATCGTCCTGGCCGGGGATGGCCTCTGCTCTTGCAGCCAAATCTCCCTTGGAGACTCGTTCCATTAATTGCTTCAGCCTGCGAATCGGCTCATTGAACTTGTTGGAAAGAACCGGAACCGCTATCGCAATGCCGAACAAAATAATTACGAGAGCGATGAAAGTAGCGTCTCTCGCACTTGAGAGTCCGCCCGCCATATCCTCAAAAGGAACCTGAGCGACGATTCGCCACTTTGTGTTGGGGGACTGGGTGACGGAAATAAGCTGCTTCTCGCCTTGCCACTCAGCCACGTAGGTTGTTCCTTGCTGATCCAGAGCAAGCGGCATAAGGCTTGTGCTTTGCTTGGGCTGACCTTGCCACTCCCACTTCGGATGGTATACGATGATGTCGTCTTGGGAAATCATATAGAAGATGCCGCTGTCTCCCAGTCCTGTGCGGCTGAATGTCTCATGGATCTGGGTCAGGGAAATATCAATGACCAGTCTTCCAATGACTGCAATCGTATCCTGACTGTAAATCGGTATTAGCAAGGATATCGCAGGCCGTCCGTTGGCTTCAGGGTAAGATGGAATGTGTGTAGGCAGAACGCGAAAATCAGGATAGAGCGGGAGCCCGTACCAAGGCTCTTCCATATATTTTTCCGAATTGCGGAATGCATACTCTCTTGTCGATACGAGCGCACCCTTTTCCGATACAAGAAACACGGAAATAATTTCTGGATAATTCAGCGCTACATACCGCTTCAGCTCGGATTCCAGCTCAAGCGCCTGAAGCCCTTCCCCTGCATCCTCTTCCTGCAGCCACTGCTGAACTGCCCTGCTCTGGATCAGAGTCGTTGTCGACTTCTGCATTTGTCTGAAATAATACTCCATATGGTGATTCAGTCTCGTTGTCGCTTCCGTTGATATTTTGTAAAAATCCCTCTGAACCGCGATACCATAGTAGTAATATGAAATGAAGGCCATCAGCAGCACCGAGAGCAAGCTGACTCCCGAGAAGGCAATGACCATCTTGAGCTTGATTGACATCCGGTAATAAAGATTTCTCATAGTCCTAACTGCTTTCGATATTCATTGGGCGATATCCCCTCGGCTTGCTTGAACAAGCGATTGAAGTAAGGGAGGGAGGCAAAGCCGACTTGCTCTGCAGCCTCATACACCTTGAGCTCCGGCTGCAACAAAAGCTGTTTCGCCTTCTCGATCCGAATGTGATTTAAATAGTTGATGAACGTCTGTCCCGTCGATTTCTTGAAAAGCGTACTGAAATAGGACACACTCATATGGGATTGCTCGGCCATGAAAGCCAGCGTCAAATCCTTCGAGCAATGCTCGTGGATATATTCACATGCACGCTTCATAGCCAGCTTCACATTCCCCTTGCTTTGCATGGCGTCATGTCTGAGCCACGCCTCTACCTGCTTGCGAAGGTGCTTGGGAATATCCTCCTCGATCGTGGAACCTAGCGGCATCGGTGGCGAGCCTTCCCCTTCAAGCATTTCGTTCAGTTTCGCAGAGAATATGCGAAGCAAGCCCCTTCGCTCCTCAGGAGTGGCAGTCTTCATCTTGGTGATATCAGCCGTCAGATGGGCAAGCTCACGCATCAGCTTAGGTGTGTCAAGCTCTCCCATGGATTCAAGGAAGGCTTGAATTCGCCTGACTGAATCGTGAAGCCCGGAAAGCGAGCCCAGCTTCGCAACTGACCTGTTAAGGGCGTCCCGAACCTCTTCATCATCGACTGGCTTGAGCAAATATTCGGCTACGCCGTACCGGATGGCCTTCTGGGCGTAGGCAAAATCGTCATGACCGCTTATAATCATCGGTACGATAGGCAGATGATGCTCATCGATTTGCTGGACAAGCCACAAGCCGTCTTTCTTGGGCATCATGATATCGGTAATCAGCACATTCGGCCAATATTCGCGAAGAAGCTCCCAGGCCTCTTCGCCATTCGAAGCGGCACCGACGACATGAAAGCCGCCGATTCGCTCCACCATCTCTATTAAAGCACTGCGAATCCACAGCTCGTCTTCTGCGATCAGCACGTTGTACACAGCACGCAGCCTCCTGTCTGGCAAAGGTGGGTCAAACTACCCTTACTATATCATAGTTTGCCTATCGGCTCCGCAGAGGATTCTGGCGGACGATGAGCTGTCGGCAATTCGACATGGAAGGATACGCCATGCTCGCAGCTCTCCACCCATACACGGCCTCGATGCAGCTCCACTATGCGCTTCACAATCGATAGCCCAAGTCCGAACTCCCCCTTCTTGCCCTTATGGAATGGCTTGAACAGCTGCTCTCCCAGCTCCTCTTCCAGGGGCGGTCCATCATTGCAGATTGAAACAAGCACAGAGCCAGACATGCTGTCTGCGGCATTGTTCTCCCGCATGGCAATACGAATGCCCCCTTGCGCGTACCGAATTTGGTTATCAAGTATATTTTCAAATAAAACGATCAATTGAGATGAGATACCTGATACAGCCACTCTCCTCAAGTCCAGTTTCCATTCCAGCTCAGGCCTCCGCCAGCGCAATCGGTCCACCGTGTCGAAGATGAGCTCGTCAAGCTGAACAGAAGCCAGCTTGCTCTTGTCTGCAGAGCTGTAGTCCAGCTTCGTTAAATAAAGAAGATCGCGAATTCGTTTATCCAACCGTTCGGCCTCTGCTTCGATCACACTGACCGAGCCGTCGAGATCACCCTTCGGATATACACCGTCCTTAATCGATTGCGCATAGCTGTGAATGACCATGACCGGCGTTTTCAGCTCATGCGAGATATTCTGCAGAAGCGATTGCTGCAGCTCCTCGTGCTTCACAAGCTGCTCTCTCATTCGTTCAATCGATTCGCTTAGCTGTCCGATCTCGTCGTGTCGGTCCGCATCGAATGTCTCCTTCCAATCTCTGTCTGCCATTCGCTTCACGTGCCGCTGCAGCTTCACGAGCGGGCTGGTGACGTAGGCGGACAACCACAAGGCTGGAAGCCAGCTGATCGCGATTACAATTCCGAGCAGGACGATAAGGCGAGTGAACAGCAGCCGAATCAGTTCCCTCTGATGCGTATCCCACATGTAGGACACGAGCGTCGCTTGACGACCACCCATCTGCAGCTTCGTTGCGATATAGTGAATTTGCCTGTTGCGGCTGCCCCCTGTATAGGATCGTGATGCCGTCTTCTGAGAAGCAACCTGCTCCTGAATGCGAGCGGTGATATCCGGAGCGAGCCGACCTCGCGGAATGATCAGCCCCTGGTCTGTGATCAGCATATGCTGAACGGATCTGATGTTCTGCTGGTCCTCGCGGCTGCCTGAAGGGAGTCTCTCATCCAGCAGCTGCTGTTCGATATTGGTTCTGGATAGCAGCAGCCGCTGCGCATTATGAATCGCATCATAGGTTTCGTTCGTAAAAAAGTTCCGCAGGATGAAGGGAAGAGATAGAAACAGGATCAGAAAAATACCCAGCGTCGTTAGAGCGAGCATGACCCAGATCTGAACGGAAAGCGGCCTGTTCTTCACGACTTCACCAGCCTGTAGCCGTAGCCATATATCGTTTCAAGGCGCAGCTCTGGAAGCTTCCTCCGAATTCTGCGAATCATATCGTCCACCACCCGGTCTGTACCGAAGTAATCGCTGCCCCAGACTCCCGCTATAATTTGATCTCTGGAGAACGATTGACCCGGATGGCGAGCGAAGTACAGCACAACTTCAAATTCCTTGCTTGTCAGATCGATTTCCTTTCCCTCCAGCTTCACAAGCCGCTGTTCCTGATAGATCGAGTACGGCAACACGTGAAGCACGTTCTTATCTTCCTCCCTGTCAGCGCGATACAATCGATCCAGCAGCCTCCTCACGCGAATAACCAACTCCCTTGGAGAGAACGGCTTCGCCAAATAATCCTCGCTGCCCAGCTCAAGTCCGATAACACGATCCAGCTCGGCATCCCGGGCCGAGATGAAGACAACCGGAAGCTCAGGGCTTCCGGACTTGATCTCCTTGATCATCTGATAGCCGTCGACGCCGGGAAGCATAATATCCAGGATCCACAGATGGGGCGATTCCCCGTCGGCTGCAGCAGCCATCGCTTCCTCTCCGTTAAGAAACGTTCTCACCGTCCAGCCTTCACGCTCCAGATAGGAACGCAGCACTTCATTTAAATTCGGCTCGTCTTCTACCAAATAGATCAAATATGGCACATTCTTCGCCTCCCTGCCAGATTTCCTCCATCATAAAAGAAAAGAACGCACTGCGGCAACATCGTGCCAGTGCGTTCTTCCCCAGCTTGCCTATTACGCTTGCGGCTGTCCTGCTTGCAGCTCCGCAAGCTTCGCATGCAGCTTTGCCGTATCCGCCTTGTACTGCTCAAGCTTCTTCGCTAAGGCTGCGTGTATGCGCGAAGCATCCTTGGAGGCAACCGCCTGCGTAAATTCGTCATACAGCGCCTTCCGCTCCTCGGACTGAGGCTGATGCTCGGCACGCTTGGCTTGCAGACGCTCGGCAATCCGCTGCCTGATTGCGATTCGACCGACCTGTCCGCTTTCAGGCGCGGCATCCAACACGCCGCGAAGCTGCTCAAGCTGTTCCTTCACTTCCTCTCGGAGCGCTGGCGCCAGCTCTTTCAGATCGGATACAACCAGCTCGCGGTCCGCGAATGCCGCTTCCCATTCATCCGTCAAATCCGGGGCATACTTCTCGGCAAGCAGCCCGATATACATCTCGCTGTGGACGTGAAACGTACCTTTTACTTTTGCTTCCTCCCGGCGGTCTTGCCGATCACTGCGGTGCTCAAGGAACGCCCCCCGCTTCTCCTGCAGCATCTGTACAAACCTGCTCTGGCTTGGCTTCACATGTTCTCCAGACGGAGCTGCCATCACGCTCATCGGAGCGACCAACGCAACCGCAAGCACAACCGGCACTACAGCTTTCTTCCAGGCATTCTTCATTTACCATTCCTCCATGTATGAACGTTTCGCTCTCGAGATGCCTCGATTGCTCTTTACACTTCATACTATAAAGGCGAATTGCGGACAGAAAACCACAAACATTATGGGAAATTGTGAGACGCATGAGTTACGGACTGGACGTTATCGTATAAGACTTGACTCCATCGCTCTGCTGGATTGCGAACGAGAAGGTTACAACGCCTTCGCTGAAGGTATGCGACACCAAGTTGCCGTTCACCTTGACCGTCAACCCTTGTGTCGTAAATCCTTCAGGCAGCTTCAGCTTTACTGTTCCGCCCGACCTGCCTGCAAGCTTTCCTTCAATCATGGTGTTCGAAGCTTTCTTTGCGCTGATGCCAAAATCGCCGCCAACGGTTTCTACTGCAAAATCGCCATAACCGACTCTCGTTCCTTCAAACAGCGCCAGCTCATTCGCTCCGGCGTATGCAGTTTTGGCTGTCGCAGTCATCTTCCCATCCGAGTAAGACTGGCCCTGATCGTTCATGATGATCGAACTGTCGTTTAGTTTGGCTCCGTAGGACTTCGATGTGATCGTATATGCGGAAGCCGTTCTTGGCTCAACAATATGCAATTCGTCGCCCGGACCTGTTGTGACACCTGTAATCGCTGGCATATCCATACGAAGATGGTAGTCATCCGCTAAAGTAGTAGAAGCCTTGCTTGGACTTCCGTGCCTGAGGCCCCACTGCATATGGCTGCTGCCCGTCGTATGCCTGTATTCGGCAACAAGCGGAACATAGCCTGCCGCAAGCGACACTGCTCCACTCTCAATCCCGGCTGCCGTGTCAATCACCACCTTATTATTGACGGTTACCTTCAACGCATTCGAGGAGTGAACCTCGCCTTCTACCGCGAACGTAAACATATCTGCCTGCTGCACCTTGTAGTCTGTCGTCCACCTTGCGGAAAACTGATCGCGCTGAGGTCTGTAGCCGTAGCGTTCGCGAGCATCGGGCCATCCGATCAGGTAACGGTCACCATAGCTGAGCACGAGATATGGATTCGAGAAGTTCGTATCGGCGAACCACTCTGACTTCGAAGCACGGATTTTATAATTGGACCAACGGAAGCTTCCATTATTCGTTGTATTGTTCAGATCGTCATAGATAGCAAGGTAGTTGTCGCGAAACAACATAATGCCTCGAGTTTTGTAGCCATTCACAGAGCCGTTGTTGGCAATTGCTTTGTAATATTGAACAAAACCAAAGTTATACAGCACCCCGTCCACCGGATGAGCCCTGAGCGCGCGCCCGCCGCCGCTGTCGTACAGCGATAGCTTGGTGTAGTCGATTTCGTCACCGTTCGCTTCGTTCTCGTTCCAGCTCCACCGCTTGCCCTTGGCTGAGAAGTAAAGCACGCCGTTCGTATCCGGGGACCACCTGTAATTTGACCCGTTAAGCTGCTGCAGCGTAACGAAGGCTTGGTTGGCACCGCCATAATTGTACCACAGCACTGCGCCATAGTCCGTATACAGTCGAGATTGCAAAGACGGCTTCGTGCCTTCTTCCCCGTTCGTCAGCACGTACAAATATTCACCGCCTATCGCGATCCCTTGCTCCTGCATAAGCCGCGCAACCTTGATTTGCGCTTCATTCGTCTCTCCATTGGCATGCGCTCCGATCGGCACAGGCTCAAGTCGGCTGAAGGCTGAATCAGGGGCATAGGTATCCAAGCTCCAGCGAATCAGCTGCTTCCAGGTATTGTGATTGAAAATCCGTGTGCCGTCATAAGCATATAGACCCTTGGCCGCATAATACATTTCCCGGACAACCGCTTGCCAATAGTTTGCTACATTTTCATACCAACGCCCCCCATAAGTAACAAGGCTTGCTTCGTCCTGACGCGTGTAATGGATCAGCAGCTTATCCCAGAATTTCATGAATTGCTGCTTCCAAAGCCCTGCGGAGGGATGATTTGGGAATATGCCTGCGGCAATGGCCAACACAGACTTCGCTCCATCGGCAAAGTTCGCATGACCACTGAGCATGCTCGTGTGCAAATGAAAGTTGTCCTCCAAAGCCGCATTCGTGAGAAACAGCAGGATGGAACGAATCCGTTTGCGCTCGGCGAGCGCCCAATCGCTTCTGCTGTTGGCATAGATGGAGGTGTAGAACACGACTTCTTCATCGAAGCTGTGCTGAATGTCCCCGGAATAATCCCAATACACCTGAATCAGTCTGTTCATATTGTCCTTTAGCTTTCGATGCATCTCCGGAGAGGAAGCGGTTCCATTCCAATATTCGTCAAATGTTGCCCGATGGCCCGAATCGAACGACGTACCAGGCTCGCTCCAATCAAATACAATATCCTTATAGCGGTTCAAGCTGAAATCGGTCAGCTTCTGGTACAGCCTTACCTCCGGACCGGCTCCGCTCTTCCAATCCCGCACATAATTGCTCAATGTTTGGGTAGCAGCAACGCTTAACGTGCCGTCCGTGTTCGAAATTTGCATCTCGCTCTTCGGAATCACTGATATGGCCCAATGACGCTCCAAGCCATACATAACAGCTTTCATATACGCATCTGTAGACGTTGCATAAAAACAAAGCGATTCCGGCTTATTTTTCATATGATACACGTAGTACGAGGAATTAACCCATTCTTTAGCTCGGTAAATCGAGAAAAGAATCGCGTTGGTACCGCTGTCGTTCCAGAACGCGGTGGAGCGGGGCACGATATCGGTGTTCACCCCATACAACCCCAACTGGTATGGCAGCTTGCCCGTGGAATCGATTCCTTTTGCGTATTCGCCCGATCCTGATGCAGAGCCGGCATCGTATCCGCCGCTCGCCATCCGCAGCCGAGCATCCGGGTTTACGCCATGTTTATAAGAGAACTGAAAGGCCACCCGATCGGCTTCCGTCAATCCTTCCGCATACTCATCTACCAGCACGTGCTTCTCATTGTGCTGAATTGTAACGAATACAGTATACGATTTGCCCCCGGTTATCATATAGCTGACCTTATACTTCAAATAAAGCGGTCCATTCTCCACGACACTTCCCGTCACGCTTTGGATGGACGAGCCGCTGGTAATCGTGCCCTTGCCAATCCAAGACTGCCCGCCATCGCGTGAAATCGACATGATGGGAGCCAACGAGGAATCAGGACTGCTGATCGTGCCGTATGGCACCTTGATCTGTTGCTTATTGACAGAAAGCACAGCCGTGTTGCCTCCGGCTGTAATCGTTGCGCGGTCCGGGAAGGAAGCTGTGTAAGCGGCGTCATGACTAAGGGTAAATCCTTTCGTTTCCGCTCTTGCCAGCGAGGTGCGATAATGAATGGTAGCACTATGGATAACTGGTACTCAATCGGTGAGGTCGTGCCCGTTCGGACAAGCTTGAGCTTGCTTTTCGGCACTGTGCTGTTCGCGATGGAGAACGAATAGGAAACCAGCTCCTCCGGAAAATCATAAACATCCATGTAATCTGTTACATTCATTTGGTAAGACCAGCCTGCGAACGATATATCTGCAGTGCGAATTGGCCAAACGGACAGAAGCGCCGTGACAAACATGGCGGCAAGCGTCTTTTTGAACACATTAAATCCCTCCTCGTCTCTCTTATTGCGTCCTGGCGGGAACAAGGAGCCCAAACACACCCAGGTGCGTCCAAGCTCCTTGCCACCTATTGCTTTTTGACGGCCAGGAACGCATCGACCTGCTTTTGGAATTCCTCCTGCATCTTTTTCAGCGGCGGTCCAGCCTCCACTTTGAATTTGGCCAGCGTCTCCTCTGTGTCAGCAACTCCGAAAGCCAGCACTCGGAAATATTTGTTGTATACTGCATCCAATTGGGCCTTCTCGCTCTTCAGCGGCTCCAGATTAAACGTAAAGCCCGTCAGCTTGCTTGCAACAAAGTTGTCAGGCTTGCGGGTAAATTCGTAATACGACTTCGATTGCGGATCCAGATCGCTTCTCAGCCGGTCCAGCGACGGGTTCCATACCCACATGAACGGGAACCATGAATACTTCGTATTCAGCGGCTTATACTCTTTGTCTCCCACGGGCTCCCAATGCTCGCCCTTGATGCCGTATGCGACCAGATCGTAATGTTCCTTCTGATGGGCCCATTCCAGAAATTGAATGACACGTTCCTTATTCTTGCTAACCTTGGGAATGAACGCGAAGTTCCATTGCTTGAACGGAGTTACATAAGCTTTGGGCTTCGGCTCAAACAGCTGAAAAATTTCAACCTGCGCGTCAGGCACATTCTTCTTGAGTGCCTCTTCCAAACCGCTCTTCATGCCGAAATCATTAGTCACCCATGCGAACGATTTGCCTGCCTCGAACTCGCTTCTGCCATTCTTGACGTTGAGCACGTCAGGGTTGATGACTTTATCCTTGTACATAGCGCGCATGTCCTTCAGCATATCTCCAAATCGCTTCGGCATCTCATCCAGCAGATTGACGACTTTCGTGCCATCGCCCTTAAAGTAAAGCAAGCCTTTGCTTTCGTTGATCATCAGATACTCCTGCGGAAAATCGTACATGACATGAGTCGGAATATCCCAGTAGTCGCTGAACGGCGTGCTGTCCGGGAATTTCTTCTTTGATTCAAGCAAGAACGTCTTCAAATCCTCATAGGACTTGAGCGGCTTCAGACCCAGCTTCTCGCGGATGTCCTTGCGGATCATAAACACACGGCCCTGATAATGGAAGGCGCCCAGCGGAATGCCCATAATTTTGCCGTCCACGCGGTTTGCGTCAATCATCTCCTTGCCGCGTGTCGCAAGAATAGACTTCCCATGCTTCTGCAGCAGATCGTCAAGCGGCTCGTAATAGCCGGCTGCGATCATCTGGCTCATAGTCGCCCATGGCGCGTCAAATACAAGATCAAGCGGCTCGCCCGACGCCAGCGTGACCTGACGCTTCTGGTCCATGTCCGCATTCGGCACGAAGACGATGTCCAGCTTCACATTCAGCGTATCCTTCAGCCTGTTCTCGATTTCCGCGATCACCTTGTCCATGTCGGCGGGGCGTTCGCCACGGAACATGAATTTCAGCGTCGCCGGCGGGAGCTGCTTCCCTTCGCTGCCGGACGGCTGCTGAGCTCCGCTACCTTCAGAACAGCCTGTTAGCCCTGCCATGGCGATCAGCGCCAAGACAAGCATGACCAAAACACCTTTTTTCATACGTTTGCTTCCTCCTCCAGGAATATGCCTTGCTATGCTTAACGCGAATGCGTTATGCCGAAGCCGTCACCCCTTAAGAGCACCAATCGTCAATCCCTTGACGTAGTAACGCTGCAGCAGAGGGTATAACAAAATAATGGGCCCAATCGTGATGCACACAGTGGCCAGCTGCACGCCGTAAGCGGGAACCTGCTGGTCGCCCAGCGTAGCGTTATTGCTGCCGATATACGATTCGGCATTGATATTGGACAACAGCTGCCGAATCATGATTTGCAGCGGGTGAAGCTTGTGGTTGTCGATGAATAGCAGCGCGTTGAACCATTCGTTCCAGTAATGCAGCGCATAGAACAGCCCTACTGTGGCAAGCGCCGGTGCCGAGATCGGCATGATGATGCGAAAGAAGGCATGAATATCACCAGCCCCGTCCACAGTAGCGGCTTCGATAATTTCATAGGGCACGGTGCGGAAGAAGGAGATGAGAATAAAGACGTAGAAGGGATTGAGCACATTGGGCAGGATAAGCGCCCAGATGGAATCCTTCAGCCCGAGCCAGCTCGCAATCAGGACATAATAGCCGACGAGTCCTGCGCCGAACAGCATCGTGAAATACGTCATGAAGCTGACCGCTCTGAGGTACGCTACTTTCGGATGCGACAGGCTGTAAGCAAACATGGAGCTGACCAGCAACGCGATGGTAGTGCCGACAACCGTAATGAAAATCGTATTGGCATAGCTGCGAAACACTTGCCTTCCCGTAAACATATATTCGTAGGCATAGGTTGTAAGTGTGGACGGAAGCAGCTGGTAGCCCTTCGCCGCTATCTCGTGCTCTGCTGCGAAGGAGTTAACGAGCACCAGCCAGAAAGGCAGGACGCACAGGAGCGCAAACATCGCAATGGTTCCGTATATAATCGATACAAACAGCTTTTCGCCAAAGCCGGTATCCTCCCGAATTCGGTTCATGGCCTCCTCCTTTCTAGAATAGGGAATTGTCGGGGTCATAGCGCCTTGCCACGGCATTGAACGCAAGAATGGCTGCCAGACCCATCACAGATTGGTACATAATAACGGCGGATGCCATTCCGAAGTCGCCTAGCATTCGAAGCGCGCGATACGAATAGGTGTCGATGACATCCGTCGTTGGATACAGCATGCCGTTATCCCCGACAATGCCGTATATCATGCCGAAATCGCCGTAAAAAATTCTTCCGATCGAGAGCAGCGTGAGAATCGTCACGGCCGGCCGGAGGAGGGGAAGCGTAATATGGACAATTTGCTGCAGCCGGGTCGCCCCGTCGATCCGCGCGCTCTCGTAGTAATCGCCCGATATGCCCATAATGGAAGCCAAATAAATGATGGATTGGTAGCCTGCCGTCTTCCACACCATAATGATCGTGAGGATCGCAGGCCATGCCTCCGGCGTGGCGTACCAGGCAACGCTATCCATGCCAAGCGACTCCAGCGCTTGATTGACGAGTCCGTCGTTCGCGGAAAGCAGCGCAAGCGTCATCAGGCTGACCGCCAGCCAAGAGATGAAATAGGGCAGAAAGATGAACGATTGCGCGATGCGCTTGAACATCGCTTGTTTCACCTCGTTGATAAAGACGGCTATTGTAACCGATACGACCGTTCCCCATACAATTTGCAGCGTATTTAGATAGACGGTGTTAAACGTGACGACTTTCCAGTCCTCGGTTCCGAAAAAAAACGAGAAGTTTTGAAGCCCGTTCCAATCGCTCCCCCAGATGCCGTCCGCCAGCCTGTAGTTTTTGAAAGCAATCAGGTGGCCCTGCAAGGGCAAGTAAGCGAATATGAGCAAGAATAAAAGTCCGGGCAGCATCAGTACATACAGCTGGCCGTTGCGTACGATTTCCCTAATGAAGTTCATCTTCAAGCTTCCATCCTTTCCTGATGTGTTCATCTCGCCTTGACCGCGACCGATGCACTCCTATCGTAAGGAATAGGCGACCGCTCTGCATAGTCCGCAATTCGCGGAATTCAATCCTGAATCCGCATACTGAGGCACTCCTGAATATGCGGTACTCTTGGGGAACGCCAAAAAACCCCTCTCCATCCGTATGGACAAGGGGGGCGGCTATAGACATGCCAATTATTTCATTATCGCTCGGTACTCATTCGGAGTCATGCCCAGCGCCTTCCTGAACGATGCATAAAAATGACTTTTGGTCTGAAATCCCGAATGCTCCGCAATCTCCGAAATTGTCCAATCCGTCGTCGCCAGCAGCGTCTTCACCTTCTCGAGCCGGTGCATGGAGATGTATTCAACGAGGGAGCAGTCGGAGAACTCGCGGAAAATTTCCCGAATATAACCCGGCGAATAGCTCAAATGGCAGGCGATCTCGTCAGCCGACAGGTTCGGATTTGCCAGGTTGGCATGAATGTACTCGCGAATTTCCGTCGCCAGCTCCGACCTGCGGCCCGCAGTCTTGCTTCCATTCATTGTTGCCATAAGCTTCGCCAGTTCCTCCCTCAGCCAATCCATAAGCTGTCGGAGCGTGCTGAAGGTGCCGACAAACGTCTGCAGCGCTTCAAAGCTGTGCATGTGCCTGGCATGGCCGAATGTCGTGAGAATTGAATAGATAAACACGTTCAGCCGGAACGCGCTTTCCTGAAACGGCATGGATTGCAGCTGACGCTCCGCCTCCGACAAAATCTCTGCAACCTCAGCTTCCTTGCCGAGCTTTACTGCCTGGATAAGCCGCTGAAGCGCAGCGTCAAACTCAAGCGGGTCGTTGTGCTCAAGGTATGATTCATAGTCGCTCTCCATGTAAATGGTATCGACGCCGGTCAAAAACGTCAGCTTCGTCAATTCATATACGTGCAAATACGTAAACCGCATATCGTCGCTAACCGCCTTGGCGTCTCCTAAACCGATGACGAGCTCCATCTGCAGCAGACGGCTTGCCGCGGCTTTCGCTTCTTGCAGAGGAGCCCGCAGCATATCCGGGTTCGCAACGTTCCCGCCGATCAGCACAGCCAGATGATCCCCTCCGAGATCCAGGGAACAAGCGGGGTGCTCCGTATTGCGCAGCAGCTCCTCAACGATGTTGCACGCTGCGTATTTCAGCAGCTTCCGCGACTGAAAATTGTAGGTTTCGCAAAAATCGAAGTATCCATCAATTCGCAGCACGGCAACGTATACATACTTGCCAGCCAGCAGCTTCGTCTCCCGGGAAATATATGCACGCGTCGCCGCATTAAGCGTTCCCTGCAGCAGCCATTGCTTTACCATCTCCTCCTTGATCAAGGGTTCATGCTCCCGCAAGGCAGAATGGATCGATTCCATCCTGCGAAAAATCGGGGCTATCGCGCGCCTTGATGTCCATAACATGACGATGAGCAGCACGGTCAGAGCAGCAATGGAAAGGAAGATGATCTGGCGAAGCAAAGCAGTCGCCTGAAGCAGCCGCACCGATTTATCGTACATAACGACAAGCTGCCAAGGCTCCGTTTGAAGCTGTGTCGCAGTGACCGTCCAACGGTCGGCCTCTTTGCTTACGGGTGTCGGATCGCGGTATTCGCCAAGCAAGGGATGGCCGTTTGCATCCATAACAAATGCGCTCACAAACTCGTCGCTTCGGAGCAGGTACCGCTCCAGCATCGCTCTGTCCACATACAGCACGAGATGTCCGTATTCAGAAACAGCACCCTGTCCGGTAGGCAGTGCAAGCGACAAGGTGTCCCCGCTTCCGAGGCTCCTCCGGACAAAGTTCATATATACCGGATTTTGCAGGGTAAGATCGGCAAGCAGCGGCTTGTCGGAAAAATCCGCGAAGGAATGCAGTCCTGATTCTGTGTCAAGGAGAATCCGAAGTCTGCTGTTCACAAGATAAACTCGCTTAATGAACGGCTCATTGATCATAAATGCGGAGATGATAGCCCCGGCATGCTGGTTTAGGATTGGATCATGCTCGCCCGCTGCCAGAAATCGCTGAATGGTTTCGTCATTGTACATGTTCAAGGCGTATGACTTGAGCTTGTTGAGCGTAAATTCAAGCTGACCTGCTGTCTGTTCAGCCTGATACCCGGCAAATCGGTCGATTTCCTTCGCCGCGTAACTGAAGAAGAGGTTAGTAATGGATAATATAAGCGGTACGAACAATAGCGTCAATGCTACGCCAAGCAGTACAAATAAGCGAACATACGCGGTTCTCACGTATAGCCTCCTGCCCATTCGTTATGAAAGGGAGGCTCGCATGAGCCCCCCTTGTACGACTAATACTTTAGCTTAAAGCGGATCTGATCGAACACGGCATTCTCATTGGTCAGTGCAATCTCGATTGTACTCCCCTTGTCAGTCAAGCTCACTGCACTGCCCTGGATCCACTGCCCGTCCTCGTACCGCCCCTTGTACGCATAGGATACGTCCAGGCTGCTTCCGGATTTGCTGAATTCCACCTTCACCTTCGTGCCGACAATGACGAATTCGTCTGTGCCCACCTTGACTATGGCGCCGCAGCCCGGCAGCTCGCCGCCGTCAACAACCTCCTGCTCCGAAGGCCAAGGCGCTGTCGGCGTGATCTTGACATTGTAGCCTCCTACCGTGTCTGTCCAGCTGTCCTGTGAATTATCCGTTTGGTACATGCCAATCAAATCACTGGTTCCCTGCTTGCTTAGAATGACCGGCGCCATCTCCCTGAGCAATGCATAGCTTTCTTTCACCCTGGACTTGCGCTGTTCAATCCAATAGGTGCCGAATTCGAATGCGTCGTGCTGCGCATATGCCCACCACGCTCTGCCGCCCGAGATGCTGCGGGGAGAGGTCTCAGGCACCATAATCGGATTATCTTGAACGTCGAATGCGGCGATTTCTTTCTTGAACTCTCCGCCGTACAGATCGCCGGCAATGACGTCAATGCTCGGGCCGCCCGCCTGCCAAATATCGATCCACTCGGCGTCCGGGGATCCCGTTGCGTCCAGCCAGGCATTGACAAACATCGGCAGATCATAAATAGTTTTCCCTGCAGCCGTCACGCGCTCGATGTAGCGGGAGAAATACCAGGCCTGGAACACCTGACCGGCTTTTTTGTCGGTGCCGAATACCTGCGACCATGTGCCGGACGTCTTGTATCCGCCCCTGCCCCATACGTTCTCCAGCCACGGTGTCAAGCTGCCCTTCCGATTCGAGAGGAAGGTCATTAAACTGCTCGGAACATTCCCGTTCCAGGCTGTAACCGCAGCGCTGCTGTGATCCCTGCCTGTGACGCTGTCCACGCCGCCTCCCGCCTCATTTTCTACTTGCACCATCAGCACCGTGTTGTGGCCAGCATCCTTGGCTTCGACGCGCTCCATAAACTTCTTGAACGCCCGTATGTCTGCATCCAGGGTATTCTGACTGTGCGCAGACAGTGTGTTCGTGGAGGTTCCATCGGACTCGATGGATCGAGGATACTTCGTCTTGTCATTCAGCACCCAATCCGGCGCATAGTAGCTTTGCAGATTTTTGTAAGCGCCGTACCAGAGCAGAATCACGTGCATCCGCTTGGAGCGCACCATGTTGATAATATTGTCCACCGTCGTCCAATCGTACTGACCTTCTACCTTCTCGACGCGATCCCATGCAACAGGAATTAACACCGTGTTGACATTCTGATTTTTGGCATGCTGCAAATTCTCATCCAGCACCTGCAAATCTGTGCCCCACTTGATCTCGCAGCACTCAAATTCACCACCCAGCGCGAGGAATGGCTGCCCGTTCTCCATCAATTGCCATGCGCCATGGTTCTTCTGCAGATCAGGCTTTATTCGTTGTGGATTTGATGGCTGCGTGAAGGGCAGCAACTCGACCAGATCCAGTCTTGCGCTCTCGCCGCCTTGAAATTTCCCTTCCAGCTTTACTTCATACCCGGCGCCCAGATAGATGAGCTTTCTGGTCTTGCTTGTGCGTGTTGCCGAATTGGCGTAATTGGCACCTAGATCCTTGTCAGCCTTCCACGTTTCAACCTCATGGCCATTCACCAGCAGTCGGTAAGGACTTACTCCATCGTTCTCGTCGAAATAATGAACTTTAATGTCGTATAGAGCGCCGCTTCCCTGAAAAATGAAAGCTGCCGTGCCCGTACCCGACGTCTTGACCAGCTTGCCCCCGGAAGCGGCTGAATTGCTCTCGACCGAGTAGCCCGAAAGCGTCATCTGCTCCGCTTCAAAGTCGTATGAGCTGAATTGAATGTTGTCCACTCTTGCATAATCTCCGTTGTTCTTCGTTCCCTCCAGCTTGATCTGATCACCATTCTTCAGCGAGAGAAAAGGAACGGAATAGCTGGTCAGCGTCTGGGCAGAGGCATAGTTGTCCCCCAAGTTCTGGTTGGCTGTCCAACTTCCCTTGGAGACCCCATTCACATAAATCGTGTACGACGCATTCCCATCATTCTCATCGAAGTAACGGACCTTCAGATCGTAATAACCTGTGCTGCCGCCGAACGTTGTCACAGCCGAGCCTGTTCCCTCAGTCTTGATTCCCTTGCCTCCGGATGCCGTGGACAAATTCTCGACGGAATAGCCCGACAAAGCCATGCTCTCGGCCTCAACCGTAATAGGGGCTGCAGCAGCCTTCACGGTACCGCTGTCACCCAGATTTGTCCAGGGTGTCACGGACAATGCCGACACCGCAAGGGATATCGCCGTCCACTGGGCCAGCCTGTTTCTCCAATTCCTCATCAATGCATCTCTCCTCACAATGAAATGGGTCCACGCCCGAAAGCGCTTTCCTTTCAATCCCATTATAGAAGCACGAAACGGCGAACAACATGTGCTATTTTGCGACCGCTAGTCCTTATTTACGAAACTAACGACAACCGATCGTATGTTACACCATTGTACATCGTAACGGATCACTTTATATTATAATGAGTATGATGTCGATCAAGGAGGTGCTCTTCTGCTGATACGCGTACTGGTTGTAGATGACGAGCCCGTCATTCGCCGCGGACTGATTGCCTTCTTGCAGCAATACAAGAAGGCGCAGCTTCAGGTGGAAGCTGCCGAGCACGGTCAGGATGCGCTACGAAAAATCGAGGAATTCCCTCCTGATCTAATGCTGACGGACATTCGAATGCCAGTTATGGATGGGCTGGAGCTGTGCAAGCGCGTCGCGAGCCATTACCCCTATATTCAGCGGGTTGTCATTTCCGGTTACAGCGACTTTGAATATGCAAGGACATGTATGAAGCATGGCGTGAAGGAATATTTGCTGAAGCCCGTGACGAAACCGGATATGCACGAGCTGCTGGACAAGCTGCTGCTGCAGCTCACACGCAGCAGACCCTCCATCATCAGATGGGAAGCATGGCTGAATAGTCTGTTCCAGGCTGTCTTCGTTATGAATGTGGACGAGGTGCGCAAACTTGTGGATGAATGGCGGCAGACAGCCATGGCGATGGATCTTCTGCTGACCGATTTGCAAGAGATGCTGACCGACTCCATCCATATGCTGGTCAAGCGCCTGAGTGAACGGGAGTGCGCAATCCAGGCACCTCAAGCGAATTGGCACACCTTCCGCTCTCCAGAGCTCGCTTTCAATCACTTTGAATCTCTCGTCCTGATCATGGTGCAGCAACTGGCTGACTACCGCCAAGGCTCATTCAAAGACCCTGTCGTGGAAGCCAAGAGGCATATCGAGGAGCATTTGTCTGAGGAAATTACGCTTGAGGAGCTGGCAGATCTTGTTGGACTTACCCCTACTTACTTCAGCTATTTCTTCAAGAAAGAAACGGGCTCGACCTTCAGTCAATATCGAATCGCAATGCGAATGGAGCTTGCACAGAAGCTGCTGGCCATTCCCCATATGAAAATCATGGATGTGGCCGAGCAAGTCGGCTACACGGATTATCCGCATTTTAACAAAATGTTC
>JBEPYM010000023.1:0-33430 GCA_041641375.1 Paenibacillus sp. | reverse complement strand
ACCGGGGAGCGAACGCCTCATCCCGATCCGAAGGCGCGTGGCGGATTTATCGGCCTGAACCTGCGGCACGGCAAGGCGCATCTTACGCGTGCGGTGCTGGAAGGCATCACCTTCGGCTTGCGCGATTCGCTGGAGCTTATCCGCGAAGCGGGTGCTGAGGTTACGGAGCTGAGAGTGAACGGCGGCGGGGCACGCAGTGCTTTCTGGCGCCAGCTGATGGCAGATATTTTCGGCCTCCCTGTTGTGACCGTCAATTCGACCGACGGACCGGCTTATGGCGCGGCCGTAATGGCTGCTTCCGGCGTTACCGGTACGGGCATTCCGGAGCTGTGCGGCAGTTGGATTCGAGAGGTGACACGCGAGGAGCCGAACGCGGCAGCATCGGCTGTATATGAGCAGCAGTATGCACTGTTCCGCGAGCAGTACGCCCTGCTGCGCCCAACCATGCACAAGCTGACTGAATCGATCCAGTAACGATGGAAAAAGCGCTCACCGTCTACATACAGACGGCCAAGCGCTTTTTCTTCAATCTTTTATCGAAGTCCATCCAAGGATGAGCAACCACGATGCTCCTGATGTCGTCCTCGGCATACAGCCTCTCGGCTCCGCAGCTTCAGTTTCATTTCGTTCGAGGTAGGAAGGATGTACCAAATCGATGAGAAACGACGGACATGGTAACAAAATGAGACAGTCGATCAATTGATTGGTTCGAAACATCGTGCGTGATGTGTACGAAATTTCACACAAATTTTAAGCAACAAGAGGACATATACCGTGCTTTATACGATTTGCCATACAAATCCGAGCTGATTTACTCCGATAACATGGGATTTGTACGACGTTTCGTACAAAAGGGGCAGATATGGCAGTTCTAACATCCTTTTTGTACGATGTTTCATACAAGTGTTACTTCGTCCAAAGTTAATCGACAGCTACAAAATGCTGCTTCACCCTCGATAATCCGTGTATACCTGTCCACTCGCAGTATCCTTCTGCACAAAAAAAGCACAAAAAAAGGAGCAGGTTCATCCCTGCCCCATCTGTCTACCATGATGAACCCGCGAATGCCGTCCGGTCTCTATGTTTCTGAACCCGCATAGCAGGTGGGTGTCCGCAGCATTGCGTATTGAAGTCCCTTTTCGAGGGCATGTCAGCGGCAATGCAATGTAGGTCTCCCGAGAAACATTCATTGGTTCAAAACAACGGAAACCTGTAACGCACATCGCAGGAGTCAGTACCTATTATATCCCGAACCGCGGCACAAGTAAACGTCCTCGCTGCCTATTTTACTGGAAATCCCGATTGCTACATCACGCTACGCCTTTTTGTCCGCATCCTCGACGCCGCCGGCTTCTGCCTCTGTCTTTTCTTGAGCCGCCGCCATTTTCTCCTGAATTTTCACAAAGCCCATGTGGAAATGCCAGAACGTCAAATAGGCGATCAAGCTGCCCATAAAGAACGGAATCAGGAACGTAAACTGAAAAAAGCTGACCCAGATAATAAACCCGTTCGACACCATCATCAGAATCGTGCGCACCGGCTGGCCAATTGTAATCAGAATCGAATTTTTGACAACCTGGAGCAGCTTCATATGAAGATGAACCTGAATACACAAGAAATTGAACATGGAAGCAAACAGCACAGCCCCGAATGTGACGAAGAGGATGGACAGTAGCTTCAGATTTCCTTCTTGACCTAGGTAAAACCGGTAGTTGACGATCAGCACAATCCCGAGCAGCATATAGATCAAGCCGCCGAGCATGCTGGCAACATAGTTCTCTTTAAAAGAGATGAAAAAGGTTTTGAACAGCGGCACATCCTCGTTGCCCGTTACCCACTTCCTTGCTACGGCGAACATCGCCGCACTCGCCGGGATCAGAGTGAATGGCGACAGCGCCGCCATCAAGATCAGAATGGAATACATCTCCTCCACCGACTGGACCTGCAGCCCCGTCAGCAACAGGAAAAAGACCGGGAATGAGCAAATTACCCATAGCAGGTTAATGGCTGAAAACCGCATAATCCATTCGGAGATGCGATAAAAACCGCCCATAATGCCGCGAAATTCCAACGTAGGTTCCTCCTTGCGTCGCCGAATGGCCAGCTAAAGCGTTTTCCTCTATCATACACAAAGGGCCGCCTCCCGTCACCCTTGACTTTGGAGGCGGCCTCTCTATTAGATGTTCACATAGTCGTCAGTCGGCTTCGGCTTGGAGCCGCCGCCATCGCGACTGCGCCCTTCACCGCGAGATCCGCCGCCCTGGCTGCCGTAACCGCCGCTACCGCCCGAACGCGATCCACCGTCACGGCTGCCGTAGCCGCCGCCTGAACGCGATCCGCCGCCCTGGCTGCCGTAACCGCCGCTACCGCCCGAACGCGATCCACCGTCACGGCTGCCGTAGCCGCCGCCCGAGCGCGATCCACCGTCACGGCTGCCATAACCGCCGCTCGGGCGCGATCCGCCTTCGCGACCGCCGCCAAACCGACCGCCTTCGAACTTGCGGCCCGTGTTGCGCACATCTGGACGGCGCTTCTTCGCGCGAAGCGGCTCTTCCGGCGTAAGCTCGATCGCCACCTCATTCTTGTCCGGCCCGGACAGCAGCTTGATTGCCGCCGCGAGCAAATGTACGCTGTCATACTGCTCCAGCATCTGAATAGCGAGCCCCTTGTATTCGTTCATCTCTTCCGACTGAACGAGATCCAGGATGCGCTCTGCCGTCAGCTTCTGCTTGCCCTCGATCGCATCGGCAAGGCTAGGCACAGGCTTGCGCACAATGCGCTGGCGAGTCAGCTTCTCGATAAAATGCAAATGATCGATCTCGCGCGGCGTTACGAAGCTCCACGCGGTTCCTTCCTTGCCCGCACGGCCAGTCCGGCCGATCCGGTGCACATAGCTCTCGGGATCCTGCGGCAAGTCGAAGTTGATGACGTGAGTTACGCCGGACACATCCAGACCGCGTGCCGCAACATCCGTTGCGACGAGAACGTCGATGCTGCCGTCGCGGAATTTCCGCATGACCGCATCGCGCTGGTTCTGCGACAGGTCGCCGTGCAGCCCGTCCGCAGAGTAGCCGCGCTTCTGCAGCGCTTCGGTGAGCTCGTCGACACGGCGCTTCGTGCGACCGAAGATGATCGCCAGCTCCGGCGATTCCATATCGAGCAGCCTGCTGAGCGTCTCAAACTTCTGCTTCTCGTGCATCTCCATATACGCTTGCTGGATCAGCGGCGCCGTCATTTGCTTGGAAGCGATCGCCACATGCTCCGGATTTTTCAGGAACTGCTGCGCGAGACGCTGAATGTTCGGCGGCATCGTGGCCGAGAACAGCATCGTCTGACGCTCTTCTGGAACGAGCTTGAGGATCGATTGAATGTCCTCCATAAAGCCCATGTCGAGCATTTCGTCAGCTTCGTCAAGGATAACGGTCCGAACATCGTCCAGACGAATCGTCTTGCGGTTAATATGATCGAGCAGTCGTCCCGGCGTACCGATAATGATTTGCGGCTTCTTCTTCAGCGCGCGAATCTGGCGAACGATGTCCTGCCCGCCATAGATCGGCAGCGAGCGAACCGCCTTGAACCGGCTCAGCTTGCTAATTTCCTCCGCAACCTGGATCGCGAGCTCGCGTGTCGGCGTCATAATGAGGGCAACGATGCGCTCCTCTTCTACCGGAATTTTGTCGATAAGCGGGATCGAGAAAGCAGCCGTCTTTCCTGTGCCGGTCTGTGCCTGACCGATCAAATCCTTGCCTGACAGTGCGATCGGCACCGCCTTCTCCTGGATCGGTGTCGGCTCCTCAAAACCGAGCTCCGTAATCGCACGCACTACCTTCGGGTCTAACTCAAAATCTTGAAACGTTGTCAATGTAGGTTCTTCTCCTTTGTATCCGGAACTGAATTCCGATCTTTATATCCTTAAAGTTTCTAAGCCGCACCCAAAACAAAAGCTCCTACCGGAGCTCAACCATAAGCATCATCCGCAAAACCTTAAGAATATAGCCTTCATTATAGCATATGTTGCCAAGCGATTGCCAACGAGCAGGAAGAACCGCTTGAAACCAACATTCATCATATGCGTATAATTGGGTTGGAGGGGATTCTGATGTCCATTTTGAAACGAATCGCCAATATCATGAAGTCCGAAAAAACGCCTCCTTCCGAAATTCCGTTCAATCCCTATGAGGATACGAAGGTAGGAGATATTGTTGCCGTCGACCTGGAAGAATATGTCGTCTCCGGCAAGGTCATCTACTTTGACCGGGGCTTCGCTCCGCATCGGTATGCCTATTATTTGCAGAATGGGTCAACAGTTCATTGCCTGATTGTGGAAAAAGGACGGGTGTACGATACATGCCTCTGCTCCTTCCTGGAGGGAACGCTTGATAACCCGAACGATGTGCCGACACGCCTCGTGCTTGACGAGGATGCCGTGTACGATCTGGAGCATCACCGCACCGATCTGACGCGGACAGAAGGCAACACGGACTTCCGCAATTCGGATGAAGCGGTGATCTGGCGATACTTCGGCGGGGAGGGCAAAACCTTTTACCTGCAATGGCAGGACGGTAAATTTGTAGCGATGCAAGGCGAGCGCGTACCGCTAGCCGGAATCAAATTTATGAGGTCCTCCCGATGAGGACGCTGAAGCTCTTTCTGGCTCTGCTGCTGACCGCCTCCCTGCTCGTGGGCTGCGCCGGCGCCGATGCCTACATCAAGGATACGTACCCGCTTGTTGATGTCAAGGGCTCCGGCAAGGAAACCGCTAAAGTTTATGCAGTGGCGGGCAAGGATGTCAGAGCCACTGCGGCTGAGCTGACAGCGAAAGAAAAGCCGGATGAAATCAGCAAAGCGGACAGCGAGCGGATGTTTCTTGTGTACGCCAACAAGCTCATCCAGGTGTCGCGCGACCCGGAGAATCCGGAGAGCAGCCTCGTATCGGTGGAAACGATCTCCTATGCGAAGCAGCATTACGACTCCTCCTTCCTACAAGGATATATAGCGGCAACCCTGCTGCAAACCGTGCTGGGCGATTCGGGGGGCAGACGCACATCCGGCGGCAGCTACAGCGACACGAGCAAACCCAAGCAGCAGGAGCCTCCCGCCGCACCGAAGCCGCATGCAGCCCCGGCATCCGGCACAGCGAAGCCTGCTACATCAGATCGCAGCGGCAGCTTCTCCACCAGTTCCGGAACGTCGGCCAAGCCGGCGCCGTCCGTATCGGCGCGCAAGAACGACGGCTCTGCGCCGTCCACCAAGTCAAGCTCCAAGCCGACAACGACGTCGCGCTCAGGCTCCTTCTCCACCAAAAAAAGATAACCGCGTCTCCATGCCATCTGGCAGTGAGGCGCTTTCTTTCGCCGAGAGAATGGAGACCACTGGTCAATACACAAGCTACCACTAACAGATTATTACGCTGGGAGCCAATCATGCTATGAAAACCAATTTCAAAACAATCGCTGAATATGCCGTCATCCTGCTCGGAGCAGCTATCGTCGCATCCGGCTTCAACAATTTTTTGATTCCGCACCAGATCATCTCCGGCGGCGTATCCGGCGTATCGATGTTTATCGGGTATTTTACGAATTGGAACATCGGACTTATGTATTTCGCGCTGAATTTGCCGATTCTCATCTGGGGCTGGTTTGCCATCGGCAAACGTTTTATCGTGATGAGCATCGTATCGGTAATCGCCACCACCTGGTTTATGCAAATTCTCCCGGAAACGCGCTTCAACTCCGAGCCAATCCTGGCAGCCGTCTTCGGCGGAGTCGTGATCGGACTCGGCACCGGCATGTCCTTCCGCGTCGGCGGATCGACCGGCGGCATGGATATTCTCGGTTCGATCCTGACGCGCAAACGCGATTTCCCGCTCGGCATGGTGCTGTTCGGAATCAACGCGATCGTCATCGTCATGCTCGGGTACTTCAAGCAAAATTGGGATCTGGCCCTGTTTTCCATGCTGTCCATTTATATTACCGGCTGGATCGTCGACTCCATACATATCCGCCATATTAAAGTAACCGCCTTTATCGTAACCAATCATAAGGACATGATGCTCCAGCGGCTGCTGCAAATTCCGCGCGGCGTCACGATCATCAAGACACAAGGTGCCTACACGAATCAGGAGCGCGACATGCTGATGACGGTTACGACCCGTTACGAGCTTGCTGAGATGCAAAAAATTATTAAAGAAGTCGATCCGAAGGCGTTCGTCAATATTGTAGAAACGGTAGGCATCATGGGCGAGTTTCGGCGGTCGTAACGGACATAGTGCCGCTGGACAACCCCGTTATAATTAACCATTAAAATATACGCCGACATATGCTATACTGATAGAGAATATTTCAGTTCAATCTGGTGTGGAGGGTGATGTCCATGCACATGGAAACCGTTACATTGGCCAGCATTGTAATGAAATGTACGCCCGAGATGTACGCCACGCTCAAGAAAGAGGAACTGGAATCAGTCATCGTGCTTCGCGACGGATTATCAAGCCTGGAGGCGGAGGATGCGCTCGACATTATCAGGCACAGCATTTGTGAGCATCAGAAAGATGGCTATCTGCAATAAAGGCATGTCGGCTTGAAAAAGGGCTGTCAGCGGCAATGGGATGCAGGTTCTCCCATTCGTACGCGACAGCCCTTTACGTGTTATGATTCCGGTGGAAAAATGGTCCCAAGGTCAATCTCCAGGCAATCGACGGTCACGGCAATCAACACATCCTGCTCCGTTAGAGTCGATACAAGTGTATATTTGCCATCCATTAACACAAACTGCTCAACCGTTCTATAAATCGGATCGGCCAGCCAATATTCCTTGACACCAAAACGTTCATACACCGCTTTTTTGATCGTTTTGTCTCTTCGACCGGTACTCTCAGACAAGATTTCAACAAGCAGGTCCGGAGCGCCATAAATAAAACCGTCACGAATGATGCCAATTCGTTCGTTGCGAATATAAATCACATCGGGCTGCAAAATATTCTTTTCATCGAAGTGTACATCGAGCGGCGCAACATATATTTCACCCTGCTGACTGCAAGCGTTGTGAAAAGCCAGGAGAAAACGGGTCAGTATCTTCTGATGCACCACTTTGGGCGAAGAGAGAAAATCATACCGCACACCACCGATAATTTCATATCTTTCATCCGTCTCATACGTCCCATGCTGCTCTCTGACTTTTGACCCAGATTGGTCCTTGCCGGAACCACTTGCCGAATCATCATCATGTACACTCAAAGATGATCGCTCCCTCCAATTGAATGTACTTCCATCATACCATGCTTTGCTATACAGCTCTCCGCCGATCATCGTATAGTTTCGTGCCAAACCATAATATTGTCGCTATAAATGCAAGCACTGCACCAAACCCATACATACCCGTTCCGCCAAAGCCATGCTTGATCGCCCCGCCGACCGCTCCTCCGAGAATGCCACACATGCCGACGAATACGGACGCCAGCATCGATTGCCCGGTCGTCTGCAGCTCGGACGGAACAAGCCGCACGATATACTGTACCGCGACGATCCAGAACACGGCGAACGTAATCATATGCGACGCCTGCATCAAGCCAAGCACAATGGGATCCTGCACAACGGCATACAAAATCCAGCGAATCGTATACAACGCGCTTACAATGCCAAGTAGCGCCAGCTCATGAAATCGATTCAGATATTTGCCGAGAAGCGCAAAAACCGGAATTTCACTCGCGGCCGCAAGCGCCCATGCAACTGCAATCCAGCCCGCCGCGGCGCCCAAATCGGACAGATGCAGGCCAAACAGCGAGTCATTCATGCGATGCGGGGTCATCATGATAAGCACCAGAAACAAAAACCAGAGCAGACGTTTGTTGCGAAGGAGTGCAAGCAGCGAATGGAGCGACACTCTCTCTCCGCCCGCAGGCGCATCGCGAAGTCCGATCAGGAACAGGAGCGGCAGGATCCACAGTCCCCAATAGGCGAAGCCGAGGTTTTCGATGCCTCCGATCAGCATAAGCAGCCAGTGTGCGCTCAAGGCCACCACGGTAAAGCCGATGGAGCCCCAGAGCCGGACCGTGCCGTACGAACGGCCGCTCTCTTGGGCAACCCTTACGGTCATGGCGTCGATCAGCGGCGTAGAGGGCACCTGGAAAAAGTACAGCAGCATAATAAACAGGAACGACCACGCGAATTGCTCCGCCGTAAACAGCCCCACGCTGCACAGCAGCATAAAGCTCCACAGGATCCAGATAATGGTTTTGACCGTCTGAAGACGATCGCTCAAATACCCCCACATCGGCTGTGCAAAAATCGCGACAAACGGTCCGAAGCTCATCATCAGCCCAATTTCGAAGGAGCTGAAGCCCTTGGATTGAAAGTACACGGGCAGCAGCGGCAGCAAAATCGCCTGCGTCGCGTAGAACGAGAAATTGATGCCCTGCATCACACGTAATTGCTGGTTCATGGTGGTTCTCTCCAAACCTTCTTCTCTATATAGTGTAGTAATAGTATCTCGTTATCCTACAACAAAATCCGACTTTAGTCGACTAGTCCAGATGGTCGTTCCGTCCTATAATAATAGGACAACTAGAATGGGAGTGTGATAGAGATGGAGTTTCTGGTAGCGCTCTGGCTGCTGATGATGTCCGTACCATCCGAGGTCGTTCCTGTCCCCCCCGGTGTCCCTGCCATGAAAGCCGTTACCGAACAGCTCGCCGCTGCTGCCGAAGCAGTTCGTCACGACCATTATATCGCCCAATCCGGCACTCCCCTCCTTTCGAAGCGTGATCCGCAGCCGGATACCCCTCCAATCAAGGGGCTGTATGCCACTGCCTATTCGGCAGGCGGTTCCCGATTGGAGCAGCTGCTCGCATTGATCGATCATACCGACCTCAACTCGCTTGTCATTGATGTCAAGGACGACCGCGGATACATCACCTATTTATCAGACAACCCGGAGCTGCAGGCGCTCGGCACCTTCGAGCGGGCGATTCCGGATATGCAAGCTCTGATGGAGCGTCTGAAGCAGCATAACGTCTACCCGATCGCTCGGGTGGTCGTCTTCAAGGATACGTTCCTCGCGAAGAAACGTCCCGACCTGTCCTTTGTCCATCCCGACGGGACGGTATGGGATAACGGCAAGAAGGACAGCTTCGTCAATCCGTACAGGAAGGAAATATGGGAATATAACCTCATTGTGGCCAAGGAAGCGGCCAAGCTTGGCTTTAAAGAAATCCAGCTCGACTATGTGCGTTTCCCCGAGGGCTTCGAAACGATTGCCGAACAGGTCGGCTACACCCGGGACGAACGCAAACGAATCGACGTCGTTGCAGATTTCGTGAAATATGCGAAGGAGGAGCTCGAGCCTCTGGGCGTTCGAGTCAGCGTCGACATCTTCGGCTATGCAGCCTCCGTGCCGGCGGCCGAAGGCATCGGGCAGGACTTCGAGAAAATATCGGCGAACGTTGATGTGATCAGTCCAATGATCTATCCCAGCCATTACGGACCGGGCTGGTATGGAGCGCGCGTCCCGGATGCGAAACCGTACGAGGTTATCCGAGGCGCAACCCTGGACACGATCAAGAAGCTCGAGTCATTAGGTGAGCGAAAGCCGATCATTCGTCCGTGGATCCAGGATTTTACGGCGAGCTGGATACCGGGTTATATTCGCTACGGCGTGCGCGAGCTCGAGGAGCAAATCCGGGCGCTGAATGAGCTTGGCGTTCACGAATATTTGCTGTGGAACGCCGGCAATCAGTACACACCCGGAGTCACGTATCGCTGAAGATAGCGGCGCACGGCGACGGACGTTTCGATTGAACCACTTAAGAAGGTAACGGCACACGTCGTTTCGTTCGCTATACCTCTTCGTCATCGCGTACGAAACGCCGGGCCATTGCGGGTGTCGGCAGCATACACGACTCCTGGCGGCCGAACCAGCGATAGCGGTTGCGGGCGACCCAGCCGTAGACGGCGTTGCGAATCGGCCGGGGCACGACGATTCCCGCATAACAACCCGGCCAAAGCCCGTCCAGCTTTCGCGCGATTCGCAAGGCGGCGTCCGAACGAACATAACATTGCCCCCCTTCGACGAGCACCATCGTACCGAGCTCATTCGGATCAAGCCCGAATTTGTGCAGCAGTCGCTGACCCGCTTCCGACTGCTGAGCGGCGAAGCGAAACCGTTCATGCCGATCACGCTTGATGATAAATTGAACTGCCCCGTTGCATAAGTTGCACACCCCGTCAAAAAGCACAATAGCTTCGCCCTTGTTCATCCTCAATTGTACTCCTCTCTATGCTTCCCTGCCGGGAACCACTGTACGAACCACCACATCAACACAAACAGCACAAGCGCGATCAGCTCCAGCTGCACGATATACCACGGCCATGGCAGCAATACATCGAGCAACGAGGCGGTTCCCGGCTTTCTTGCGAGGAACATGTAGTTCGCCCCTGTTCCGGCGTTCACCAGAAACACAATACCGGCAAATACGTTTAACCATAACATGGCCCGGCCGACCGATGCGAAGCGCGGTCGGTACCCTTCGACTGCAGTCATCCAAACCGCCGCCGCAATAATGGCCGCATGCGCAGCGAAGAAATGGATAAACCGCACATGGGGGAACGCAAAGTCAAGCGACGGTGTGACCAGTGCCTGCAGCGCACCCCCGATTCCCCAGAAAAACATCAATTCGTATAGACGGTAGCTGCGCGTCCAGAGCATCCATGCGGAAAGCGGCAGCGTAACGGAGCACAGCTGCAACGGCAGCGCCCAGACGACCGACCACTCGCCCAAGTAACCATACCAGAGCTGCAGAGTAACTTCGAAGGAAAGAAGCAATCCCACCATGCCAAGCCTGATCCGCCGGTTCAGCCCAGCCGATCGCAGCTGCTTCCTCCATACCACGATCGCGGCGATCAGCAGCAGCGAAATCAATAGCGCGCCGATATGACCGGCATCAAACAAGACGAACGGGGCATCCTCCCCATGTTTTCCCACCCATCGCTCGATGCGGCTCACCCCTTTTTTCTTCGTTCTGTCGCAAGCGAGCTGCTTCTCTCTATTTTGACCCTTTTTCAAAAAACATTAAAGTCCTATCTTTCTCTGGTACTGTTAACCAACTGTCAAATAAAGTTTAATATTATCTTCATGTCCATTTAACACTGCGTTTACACTTTCAAGCGATAGTTAGCAAATGGCGGTATCGCCGCCGGACAAATTCGGATATTGGGAGGATGTTTATGTTCCGCGCTTTGCTACGTAAGAAATGGATCGCCCTCTTCCTGTCAGTCAGCATGACTCTCACCCTGCTCGGCCTATTCACCGTCAAGACGGAGAACAGCGCCAGCGCAGCCACAACCTCGTTTCGCTTCATTGTCATGGGCGACAGCCGCGGATCTTCTTCCGGCATTAACGAAACTGCAATGCGGAATTTGCTTTCGAAGGTGAAAAACCTGTCGACACAGCCGGCTTTTATTCTGTTCACCGGCGACCAGGTGTACGGCGGCTCCAATGTGGAGAATGAGCTAATTCAATGGAAGAACGTCGTTGACGATTACTACCCGATCAACATGTATTATCCTTCCCTAGGCAATCACGAGAATAACGAGACGATTTTCAGCCGCGTGTTCGATTACCTGCCGAATGAGCAGCTGAGCGGCTATCAGCGCTCCGCTTATTATTTCGACTATGGCAACGCGCGTTTTATTACGGTGAACTCCAACCGCAAGGATGCGAACGGCAAATATATCATCACATCCGCACAGCGCACCTGGGTCGAGAATTTGATCAAAAACAGCGGCAAAACGCATCATTTTGTCCAGTTCCATGTACCCGCTTATCCGATTGGTGCACATTACGGAAATTCGCTGGACGGCAACCCGGCCGAGCGCGATGCGTTCTGGGATATGCTTGACAACAACAATGTAACGGCTGTTTTTGTAGGTCATGAGCACAACTACAACCGCCGTCAAATCAACAGCACCTTCAACGGCAACGGCAAAACGTTCGAGCGCAGCATTTACCAGCTCACGCTCGGCGGTGCAGGCGCGCCGCTGACGACCTCGAATAAGGATTCGCGCAACGTCAACGTCGGACCGATCGGCAAATTCCACTACATGGTGGTCGATGTTGCAGACGGCAATGTTACATACAAGGTGTATGACGACAGCAACAACCAGATCGACTCGTTCACGACGTCCGCTGGTACAGCGCCAGCACCACAAACGACGGTGCACTTCCAGGACGGCGTCTATCCGAGCTCCAGCTACGCAGGCACGAAGGACACCTATATTTCCCAAAACAACGCAACAACCGCATATGGTTCGGCAACAACGCTCATGGTTGACGGCGACGACCCGAACGGTTCGACGTATGACAAGAACATCCTGATCCGTTGGGATACATCCTCAATTGCAACCACCAAGAAGGTCGTTTCGGCCAGCATTACGGTGAACGTAGTCGATGCATCCAATCATACGTACAATATATACGAGATGAAGCGTGCATTCTCGCAAAGCGGCTCCACCTGGAACGTGTTTGCAAGCGGCTCGAACTGGGAGGTTGCAGGCGGGAACGGATCAAGCGACCGCGGCTCCACCGTGCTCGGCACGATGACCGGCACAACAGGCACGAAGACGTTCAGCTTGAACGCAAGCGGCATCGCGCTTGTCCAGAAGTGGATCAATACCCCAAGCTCCAACAACGGCCTAATCATCCTGAATTCGTCCAGCACAGACGGCTTCGACTTCAGCTCGCGCGAGGCGGCTACCGCATCTCAGCGCCCGAGACTGACGATTACGTACGAGTAAGATGAAGCCCTTGTTTCAGGCGAAGGACTTGGCGGTGGCGCAGGCTTGCGCTGCCGCCGTTCTTTTTCTCGCGATTCCGGTCGTCAATGCGATGGGCGTTAGCTCCAAGCCGCTCGTGTCCGTGCTGCACGGGCTTGGCGCTACGCTCACCTTCATTCTTAGCTGCCAGCTGCTGCATCAGGCGTTCCCGCTCATGCGCGGCAAGGAGGGCAGCGCCTCCAGGCTCGAGCTAACGCTGCTGCTGACGAATGTGCTCGTGCTGTTCACCATCGTATTCGGCAATTGGCTCTATATCGGCTATCGCGCGCCGGACGGTGTACAGCAGTGGCTTCTGCACCATCAGCCTTCCATTCATACGATTGGCATGGAGTTCAAGGAATTCGTCTCACTGCTGCCCCTTCCGCTCGGGATTGCCGCTTCCTTCCTGGTACGAAGGTTTCGAGACCGCTTCGATCATGGCTCGGAGCTCGGGCAGCTCGTCGGACTGCTTATCACACTGATGTGGATTTGTATGCTTGTCGGGTTTGCATTCGGGATTGGCATTACGAAGATCAGGATGGTGTAAACATGATGCGTGACAAGCAACCGGCGAAAACAGGTGAAATTGCGGCGGCATTATGCGGGGTATGGCTTGGATGTGCGGCGATGACTGCCGCTCATTGGTGGAGCGTGGCGAATCCGCTCGAGGCGAATGCGGCGATGCTCAAGCTGGGCGTATGGATGCCCGGCTGGTGGGGGATCGGCCCATATGCCGGGAAGCAGACAGCCGGGCTGATCGGCTGGCTGGGCGGATGGCTGATCGGCTGGCTGGCGCTTCGGCAGCGCGATATTTCGGTGCGACGCTGGTCATACGGGTTTGCAGCCGGCTTTGCGCTTGTGCTGCTGGCGCTATGGCCGCCAGTCTACCACGCGCTGCTCGGCTGGCATCCGGCGATGCCTTAAGGAGAGATGATAATGAAAAGATACAAGCTCAGCTATGGATTGTTAGCGCTGCTCGTGTTAATCGGCAGCTCGTTTGCCTGGTCCAATGTGCCGACGCGCGGCTACTTGGCAGGCGCGGAGGTACAGCCGGGCTTGCGCTTCAGCTATTTGCCGGCTGCGCTGGCCTTGGCGCCTGCCGAAGCGGCGGCTTGGCGTCGGAGCAATCCCGAGGCGGAGTCGTTCGCGGCGCCGGAGCATGCGCTTCGAAGCATGCTCGGCAGCACGATCCCGACGCCGCGAATGTTTCCCGTTGCCGATGTGGAGGCAAGTGGACGGGCTGGCTTCGCCTCCGCTTTTACGATGGTGCCCTCCGATATGCTGCCGGGCTTCGGGCGCACGGTCTATGCGATCGATATGGTCGATGCGCGTCTCGTGTTCCTGCACGCGAATGCGGATAAGGCGGATTTGGCTCGCCAGCTGACCTGGCTGGAGGCAGAACGCGCCCGAGCGGAGCAGCGGCTGTTCCTAGTGTTTATGCAGGACGGCTTCCGCGATGCGGAGTCATGGCAGCGAATCGCCCGCTCCGGAGTGGCTGCCGTGGTGACGGAGCAAGGCGTATACGTGCAGCTGGAATCGCTTGAGCAGCTGCCGGCCGATCTGGAGCCGATAGAGGGCGGCAAGTGGGGACGCTGGAGCATGCCTCACCGGCCCGAGGAGCCGTATGGCATTGTGCTGCGAGCCGACAAGGAAAGGCTGGTCGCGGCGGCTACGAACCGCAAAGGTGTGGCGCTTGACCAGCTTGTCGTCGATCGGAAGCGGACACGCCAGGCTGCCTTGCGGGAAGAGCGTACGCTGATCGGCATTCAATCGCTGTGGCGATATCGGAGCGGCGCCGAAGGTATTGAGGAGCGCGTACAGCCCGGCTTCGATGTAACGGGGGAGCATCCGAGCGTCGGCGAGCTGAAGGCGGTGCCGCCATCGGATTGGCGCAGCCCGTCGTTCGACGATCGCGATTGGCGCAGCGGCCGCGGACCGCTTGGCCACTCGGCGCGTAACCAGGAACGCAGGATGCTGCGTACTGTGCTGCCTGTCGATTCGAGCACGGCGTCAGCTTATTTCCGGCGAACGTTCGAGCTGAATGAGGATCCGGAAAAGTTCGACAGTCTGGAGCTCCATATTTTGTACGAGGACGGCTTTTCGATGTACATGAACGGATATGAAATTGCGCGCGACGGCATACGTACCGGACTCCTGAAGCCGCATTTACTGGCAGAGCCGGGCGAGCTTCATCTATACCAGCTCGTCGATATGAATGATCACGTTGACAAGCTGCGCCGGGGAACCAATACAGTCGCGGTGGAGGTTCACCGCAGCCATCCGAAATCCGGCAATCTGATGTTTGATTTGCAGCTGACCGCAGGCACAGGAAAGAAGGGAACGCCATGACCAGCCTCATTCGCATAACGGCCCTGCTGTTGATGCTTGCTGTCCTTACAGGCTGCTCCAACGCGAAGGATGACGTGTATCCGCTTGTTGCCGACATTCAGTTTACGGATCGGCATATTCTGATTTCCAACGGCGACGCCTTTCTGTGGGAGGATGTGACCGTCGTCATTAACGGCGGTTATACGCTCCACCGCGAGGTGCTGCCAAGAGGCAAATCCTCGCTGCCGCTGAGCGAATTCAGCAATCATGACGGGCGCCGCCCGGACCGCATCTACCCGAGAGTGAATCAGGTCACCGTATATGTTGGCAAAAGTCTCGACGGACGCAACGGCTATTATCGCTGGTGACGCTGTTCATCCTTGTCCGAAGGAAGCACGCCGAGCTGCTTGAGCTTGTCGGCCGCTTCCTTGCTGGACGACAGCCCGAGCTTCTTGAGCACGTTGCCGATATGGTTTTTGACCGTGCGAATCGAAATGACCAGCTTGTCAGCGATCTGTGACTGAGTATAGCCCTGATCGACCATGTGCAGCAGCTGCAGCTCGGAGGCGGTCACCAGGCTCTTCACTTCCTTCGCCTGAAACTCCCGCTCCAGATTGCGAAGTCTGCGGAATTCCTCGCGCAGCTTCTCGGCGGCGGCGGGCGAGATCGGCGCCGCCTTCCGAAATGCAGCCCGAATCGCCTCCGGCAGATTCTCGAAGCTCGCCTTCACCTGATAATCGATCGCTCCCGCCTGGAAGGCGCGGAAAATAAGGTCCTTCTCTTCCATCGAGGTCAGCATGATGACACGTGCGCCGGTCGCTAGCGCTGCTTCTTCCGCCAGCACGACACCCTCCGGCCGATCCTGGAGCATGATGTCCATCAGTACGACATCGGCGTCGTACGGCCCTGAAGCCATGCGCTGCCGTACGGTCTCCGGCGTACCAAACCTTGCAGTGACGGCAAGATCGGGCTGACCGTTCAGATAGGCGGCAAGCCCTCTCAGCCAGTCCGGATCGTCTTCCACAATCCAGATCCGAATCGGTTCATTCATATAGAATTCGGCCTCCTTGGGCTTCGTTTCGGAAAGGCAAGAAAGACGGACGTCCCTTGGCCGGGTGCGCTGCGGATTTGCAGCGACCCCCGATGCTTGCGCATGACGGCATACGCATAGGACAGCCCCAAACCGAAATTAAGCCCGGACCCGGCTTTTGTCGTGTAGAACGGCTCCATCGCCTGCGACAGCTTTCTGCTTTCCATCCCCGGTCCCGTATCTTTCGTTTCCATGATGATCTCCCGTTTCGTCTCATAGACGGACACGGACAGCTCTCCGCCTTGCGGCATCGCTTCCAGCGCATTCACGATCACATTCGTGAGCGCTTCCTTCACCTGTGCGGCATCCCAAAGCACGGGAAACGGCGTTTCGGGCGTTCGCAGCTGAAGCCGGACCTGCTGCCCCTCCATCCGGGGGGACAGCTCCGCCACAGCCTCTCTGGCGATCGCAGACGCCTCGCAAGGGCTTGGCTGCAGCGCCAAATCCTGCGTTCTCGCATGCACCCGCACAATCATCTCCTGAATGTGCCGTGCCGCAGAAAGCACCGACTCGATGTCCTGGCGCAGCTCCTCTTGTTCCGTACGCTCCGCATACCCCTTGATCTTTTCGCCGAACAGCCTCATTTTTCCGACATCATTTTTGATCGCATGGTTCAAAATGGCCGTTCCCGACGTAATCGCCCGCAGCGTCGTATCCAGCTTGCGCCGCTCGACCAGCAGCCGGGTGCCAAGAAAGCCGTAGGTGAACAGCGCAAATAAAAAAACGGTAAAGCCGAACGCGATCATCCACGGGTTATACACCCACATCCGGAGGTGACCGAAGCTGGGCAGCACGTAATTCATCGTCATCGCTCCGAGCACCGGAGTCAGGACGGCGATACAGGCAAACAGATGCGTCCGCTCCGCCATTGGCAGCAGTTCCTTGCGGGCCGTCATGATCGCTGCGCCGACCAGTATGGAAGGCACTGCCCAAGCCGCCACGATTGGAAACGAAATCGGGTGCATCGTGTTATAAGGCGGCAGGAGAAAAAACATGGCTGCAATCGGAACGAGCAGGAGCGCCTTGGTCAGCGTACGGCTCGCATATCGGGCGGTCGCCGGATGGTAATGCAGGGCAAACAGCAGAAAGCTGAACGGCACGCCATAGTATGAGGTGAGCGAGGATGCCGCCATAAGCCGGTACAGTGCGGTGCCCTGCTCCGGCATGTGCATCGTGTCAATCACAGCTGCAAGCGCACCGGCGCCGCCGCAGAACGAGACGGCCGCCAGCCAGCGCAGAACTGGCGATCTCGGATCAGCGAGCATCAGGAACAGCGCCGCCGACCATAGCAGCAGGAGGGCCAATAGCATGTCCGGACGCCCCTCTCCAGGAATTTGTTACAGTAGCTCTATCGTACCACAGGTTGGCGCTGATTTCCTGCGCAGACGAAGAAGCGCCCCCCTGTTGTTGGCGGGGAGCGCTTAGCCACTGCGGCAGTCATTCGGCTTGAGCGGCGGACACCGGTGCTGCTGCTCTGGCTGCAGGCAGCATCGAGAGCACGCCGAGGATGAAAAGCGCCGAGGCGGTAAAATACAGCACCGGCAGCGGGAATACCGACTTCAGTACACCCGCGGCGCTCATCATGACAACCATCGCTCCCATAAAGAGTGGCGTCATGATACCGTTAACCCGACCAACGAACTCTGTGGTCGTGTTTTTGAGAATCATCGTATTGATCGAGATTTGGATGGCGGGCATCATCAGCCCGGAGAAAAACTGGGCGGTCAATGCAACAGCGGTCACAGTGGTGAGACCGAACACCGCAAATACGCAAGCGTTAACCAGCATGCCGGTAAGTAGCATGACCTGCGGTGGGATCCGCTGCGAGAATCCGATCGCAAGCGCCCCGCCGAAAAACATTGCGAAGCCGTTCACCGCCATAAACCACTGCAGCTGATCCTTGTGAAGACCGAGCTGCTCCGTAACGAAGAAGATGCCCATCGGACTGACAAGCCCGAGCGCAAGCCCCGCCGTGAGGAAGGCGCCGCCCAGCGACCAGAAAATCGGCTTCGAGAGAACATAGCGGAAGCCAAGCGCCATCTCCTGAGACAGCTTTGCGCGTTCGGCGCGAGGTACGTCTTGGTCATTCGGCAGGAAGAAGAGGACGGCTGCCGAAAGCAGGAAGCATACGCCCATAATACCGATCGCCGTGTTAATGCCGAATTGGAAATAGATCCACGTTCCGAGAATCGGGCCCAAAATCATAAAGATGGCAAACATCGATTGATACAGCGACATCCCGGCCGGAATAAGCGCTTCGGGCACATGTTGCTTGAACAGCTTCATCCCCGACGGATGCGAAAACTGCGAAAGGATGGACGACACAAGCGTCGCAAAGAATACGGCATGCCAGGAGCCGTACATCAAGGTAAGCAGCACGACGAATATCGATACGGCGCTCAGAATATCACACCAAATCATCGTCCGCTTCGGCTTCCATCGATCGGCAAATGTGCCGCCGATAAACGAGAACAGGAAAATCGGCGCAAATTCGGCGACCGAAATCAACGAGACTGCAATGGGATCGTCGTTCGTCATATCGGTGACGAACAACAGGATCGCAAAGTTACGAACCCAGATTCCCGCTTGGAGAAATAAACCCGACAGTAAAATAATTTGTACGAACCGGTTGGAGAAAATGTCCCATACATCCGGTTTGGCTTCAGTAGACATCGTTTCATACACTCCTTCGTCAGCTACGAATGCCAGTTTACTCCAATTGCTTGCCATTCGGTAGTGACGCGAGTCATGTGACCGGTCATACGCCTGGCTGCATCTCGATGACGTAGCCTGCACCGGCGTGAATGCGTCTTTTTTCGATAAGGGCGAGCTCCTTGACGACCGGCGGCTTGATGAAATGCTTCTCGAGGTGGACCTCGGCATGGCTGAAGGCGGAACGGTCATTGTCCGCCATAATGATAATGGCGACGCGGCTGCCGATGGAAGACGCACCCTCAGTATGCAGCTCCAGCTCAGCCTCGAATTTATACAGATACGTGTTGGCGGCGGATGCTGGTTGGGATGTACTCGACATGGGGTAATGGCTCCTTCAATATGGTAGTATGGTATTACTCTATTGTAACAGGAGGAGTGCACATGCTCAAAATCGGTGACCCGGCTCCCCGCTTCCGGGCGGACAGCTCGATGGGGATGATCGATATGAACGATTATCTGGGGAATGGAGCGATCGTGCTTATTTTTTATCCGGGCGATTTCACCCCGGTTTGTACGGCCCAGCTTTGTGCTGCTCGCGATTCAAAAGCGCTGTTTGAACAGCGGGGCGTGAAGCTGTTCGGCGTCAATCCCGGCTCGCTCGATAAGAAGAAGAAATTTGCGGACCAATATGACCTCGACTTTCCGCTCATCAATGACGAAGACGGCGCCATCCGCAAAGCGTTTGGCATCGGCAGGATGCTCGGCCTCATCGGCGTCCAGCGCACGGTCGTCATCATCGGCGATGACGGCCGAATTCGCTCCGTCATACGCGGCAATCCGCCTACCGCCGAGATTGTAGCCGCCTTGCGGTAGCCGCAGCCGATTCGGCGGTGCTCGGCAGCGCCCGGCAACGCCCGGCAGCGCCCGGCAGCGCCCGGTAGCGCCCGCTTCGCGAATGGGTCAAATGGACGCAAACTTCAGATTATCTGAAGTAAAGTAAGGTAATCTGAAGTTTGTGTTAAACCACCTGATTGTAAGCGTTTCCACATACTATAAATTTACTTTAGGTTCAGCACTTCTGAAGTTTACCTCAGATTGAACTTGCACATTGCTCAGCATGCACATGAGCATGTAGTGCATATGCACATGTTTGCCCTAGAATAGACATGCACATTGGTGTTCCTTCCTCCCTTCGGTCCTACAACCGCGATTTGACGCATTCAGCATGATGGGCAAAATGGATTGGAAACATTCTCTTGCCTCCACCCCAAATATGTGCTAATATTTACATATTAGTGAATACTTGTTCCGGCGTGAAGCACACCCCGGCTATTGATCGCTGAAAAGCGTTTAATGGCGGGGTTTTTTCTATTTCCTAGAAAAGAGGTCGATCACATGAAGCATCCGAATCTAATAAGTTTTATTCATGAATGGCAGCAGGAGGCAGCCGCAAGACGATCATATCGCCATACAATTGGAACACTAGAGCTCTATTTCCTGGAGCATATTTGGGGGCCGGCTATGCAATGGGATTTCAACGGCTTGACGCTAGAGTATCCTTTTAAGGATTTTAAAGGGGGCTCAAGATATGCGGACGTGGTCTATATCAATCAGGGGATTCGAATTGTGATTGAGCTCGATGGGTTTACGACACACGCACGTGACATATCGCCGGGGGAGTTTGATGATCATATGTATCGGCAAAATGATCTGCTGCTAAGCGGCTGTTTTCTCCTCCGTTTCACGAAGCGACTTATGGAGCGATCACCAGAGATTTGCCGTCGTCAATTGGTTCAAGCCATCGGACATTGGTGGACACTGCGTTATGGAAGTCTGAATCCGAAGCTAACGAATATTTGGAGTATTCGCAAACAATATATCGTTCAGTTGGCCGCACAACGTCAAGGATATATCAAACCATGCGAGGTGGCCGCATTCTTCGAGATCAGCCAGAAATCAGCTGCAGATTGGTTAAAGCGTTATTGCAAGGAAGGAATACTCGTTCCAGCACTAGGGACGAAGCGAATCACTTCTTACCAGCTTCATGCCTAATTTTAATATTCAGACTCGTGCGTTGCTCACCCACGTCCACTCTCATCAACAAAGCTCAGTGATTGGAAGCATATCTCCCAACACACTGAGCTTTACACCATACTCGTTATTGCGACAGACGCGAAGCGAGCTCGTACATCTCCATATTAAACGGCTTCTTGGTCGTGACGACCGTTGCGATGTCGGTGGCGACCAGCTCGTTGTTCACGACGCCGCATGCCTTGCCCGATTCGCCCGCGATCAGCTGGCGAACGGCAAAATCGCCGAGACGCGAGGCGAGCACGCGGTCGTTATGCGTCGGCGTACCGCCGCGCTGAATGTGGCCCAGCACGGTGACGCGCGCGTCGATGCCGCTTTTCTCGGTCAGCTCCTTGGCGATATCGTCGCCCTTGCCTACACCCTCGGCTACGACGATAATCGAATGGCGCTTGCCGCCGCGGAAGCTTTCGGTCAGCCGCTCCGAAACCTGATTGAGGTCGAAAGGCACCTCCGGAACGAGAATCGTCTCCGCGCCGCTTGCCAGCCCCGCATATAGTGCAATGTCGCCGCTGTGGCGTCCCATGACCTCAACGACGGAGGCGCGCTCATGCGAGCTCATCGTATCGCGAAGCTTGTTGATCGCGTCCACCACGATGCTTACCGCCGTATCGAAGCCGATCGTGTAATCCGTGAACGCAATATCGTTATCGATCGTGCCCGGCAGCCCCATCGTACGGATGCCAAGCTGACTCAGCTTGTTCGCGCCCTGATAGGAGCCGTCGCCGCCGATCACGACGAGACCGTCGATGCCGTGGTAGCGCAGGTTATCCGCCGCCCGCTGCTGCCCTTCGGGCGTCATCATTTCCTTGCAGCGCGCTGTTCCCAGAATGGTACCGCCGCGCTGAATAATGTCACCGACGCTGCGCAAATCCATCGGGCGGATATCATTATGAATCAATCCATAATAGCCGCGATTCACCCCGAAAACGCGAAGACCGTGATACAGCCCGCTGCGAACGACCGCTCTCACCGCCGCATTCATGCCTTGCGAATCTCCTCCGCTTGTCAACACCGCTATCGATTTTACCGTCATTTTGACTCCCAGCCTTCCTGCCCTTTATTAAGTATGCTTCGCCTCAAGACGAGCCTGCTTCCCACGTATCCATACACTGTTCGCCCAGAAAAACAGCCGCATCAGCGGCGATCCCCGCATGACCTGCTTCGTTACCGATCGGACCGCCTGCTGATCGCGGGCTTTCGGGTCCGACAGGTAGAGCGCCATCAGCCCTTCGATAATCATCCGGTGAAAACGGGGGTCGGGCAAATCAGCCGCCGTCCGCCTGGCATTCCCGATCACATAGCCAAGCCGCTCGGCAATCGCTTCCGTTCCTTCATAATAGCTGCAAAAATTCAAGTCCCCGCCCAGCCGATCCTCTTCCTGATCGATCAAATAATCCAGCAGGATATGCAGCGCGCACACATACGGAAAGTAGCACTCACGGTGCCGGGCCGCCTGCTCAGCCGTCAGCTCTTCATTCGCCGCTGCCAGAAACAGGTTGAACATCGCCAGGGTTGATCCGGTCGCCGCCGCAAACTCGTTCCACTGCAAATCCTCGCAGCCGGTTCGATTCGATTCCCACCAAGCGAGCAGCTGCGACTCCCGCAGCTCCTTGCGGATATGCTTATGCACCTGCAAATCGCCATACAGCGAAACAAGTCGCTCCACCTCCGGCCGCACCGCTTCATAAGAAGGGAGCAGACACACGCAAGATTGGCATGTCTTGACGAGCGCCTCCAAATAACCGCCGTCATCCTGGTCCGTTCGATAGCGATAATAATTTTGTACGACGGCGGACGGATTGACCGCATCCAGCATCGATTGGTGCAGCAATCGAAAATCGTCGGGATCCAGCGACGTGCTGCGGTCGCACAGGTTGTCCAAATAATCCGAGATGGTCTGCAGAGCGACGATCAACGGGATGAGCACATGCCGCCGATCGAGGCGGGCAGCCGCATAGACGGCGCCGCCCTCACAGTGAAATCTCTTGCTTGTCAAACTGGCGATTGCCTGCTTGCGCAGCTCCGGATCGGGAATCCGGTCCGCCTGCATCCGCCACCGCTCAAGCTCAGCAGCCGTCTCCGGCAGCACATACTTATATACGCAATACATCAGCCGCAACGGACCTTGAGGAACACGTTTGACCGCCGTTTTACTCCAGTTCAATGAGAACTCCTCCGACGTGTTGTTTACCTATATCATTGACGACAAGCGCCATCTCAAGACGTTGAATCCGCTCCAGCAGCCGAATTCGTTCGACGGATGCACCGCCGCCGTTCCGGCACGCCTTCTCCACGTCATCGACGAATCGGTACGGCGTCCAGCCCTCATACCCAAGCTGAGCAGCGCCTCGTTCAATTTCTCCCCATACTGGATACTCAGATACGCGGTGAAACCAATACTTTGCATTGCTATAGTCGCCTTCCATCCGATGCATGATCCCGTGCAAATAGCTCCCGATTCGGGAGTGAATCCCCTGCGATATTTCATGGGATTCGTCGAGCTGATCGTTCCATAGCAGCAAAGCGGACTTCAGAGCGGCATCTTCGACATGTCCGATCTCAGAAGCCAACCCGGCCTCCCACACGGTCGAGGGACGAAGCGACTGTTCCGGCTGTCTCCTATACAGCCTGTCGGCAATTTTCGAATAATCAGCTGCAAGCATCGAACAGCCCCTCCTTAGGAATGCGTCCGGTCAACCCCCGCCTCCTGGTTTAACCGAAACCAGATTTGCAGGTCGTTGATTCGGCTGGCAAATTCGGCAATCTCCCAATTCAAGCGACACGATTCTACAAAATTGTCTTCCTGATCCAGCCTGCTCTGGCTCCCGATAATATTCGCCTCGAAGCCTTTGATCCGGTCGGGGATCGCCCCGCGCACCGTCTCCCAATAAAGCAGGATAGCGGCTCTCTCCGAATCCGAATACAGCTCCCATTCCCGCTGCAAGCTGGGAAGCGGGATACCTAGCCGACTGTCATATGTAAAATGGTCCTCAGGCCTGAACAAGCGCCGTCCCCCCTTCATTCCTGTATACCTTAACGCTCAGAACGCATACCTCTACTACTGTATCATAAATCGGTATTCCCGTTCCACTCAAACATGGTATACTAGGCACTATCAATCGACAGGAGATGACGACCGCTTGCTTGCAGACCATCAGGTTACCTATTCGAAGCTGCTCCGGTTCTTCATTCCGCTCGGCATATCCGCAAGTCTTGTCTCCCTTTCGCACGTCATTATTAACGGAACGCTTACACGGGCTGAAGACGCCGAGCGAATTATCGCCGCATATTCTATTGCACTCAGTCTGCTCGGCATTATGGAACGACCGGCGGTGCTGCTGCGACAGACATGCTCCGCCCTCGTTCGCGACCGTGTATCTTATACCGCAATGTGGCGGGTGTCCGGCCTATTATTCGGCAGCATCCTCGCACTTGGCTTTCTAATTAGCTATACACCTTTTGGCGGCTTGCTGTTCCGTACCATATTCCGAGTCGAGGACGCGCTCCTTGCCGATATTATCGACGTCTACCGAATCGTCATGTTCGTCAGCCTGTTCTCCGGGCTGCGCTGCTTGTATCACGGAGTCATCATCTATTCACGCCGCACCAAATGGCTCACCATCGGCATGATCATACGGCTGTCGGGCATGGCTCTGCTCGCCCTCGGCTTCGTAGCGGCTGACGCCGTCCGCAGCGCCACAGTCGGCGCCGTCATCTTCCTCGCAGGAATGGTGATTGAAGCGGCGGTCGCAACGTGGGAAGGCCGCAGGGTTGCGGCACAGCTTCCACTGGAGCTGAAGGAACACGAGGTGAAAACCGGCACGCATATTTTCCGGTTCTACCAGCCGCTTCTTCTGTCTTCACTAATCGCAGTCATTGTCAGCCCCGCAATCAACGCTTTTCTTGGATATACTTCTAATATGGAGCTGGCGATCGCTTCGTTCGCCATCGCGTCGTCCATGATGATGCTGATCACCACCTTTTTTTCGTACATTCACCAGATCGTCCTGAATTTCTACGACCAGGACCGCAGCAAGGTGATCCGGTTTACTGCCATGCTGTCGCTGCTGCCAAGCTTGCTGATCATCTCTATCGCGTATACGCCGCTGGGATACCTCGTGCTCACCAAGCTGATGCTGGCGGGTGATCGCCTTGCGGTCGAAAGCCTTAACGCGTTACAAATGTTCGTCATCTTCACCCTGATATACCCATGGCTGGAATTCGGGAACGGCATGCTGCTGCTTCGGGCGCAAACCAAAGTAACCGTCGTCTCGCAATCGGCCAACGTTGCGGCAACCGTCGTTACGCTCATCATCGCCACTACGCTGGCTGCCGGCTGGAACGGCGCAGTCGGTTCCCTCGCCCTATCCATGGGATTTACGGCGGAATTCGCGGTAGTCTGGATCGCGCTCGCTTTGTCCGCACGTTCCCAATCCCAGCTTCCTGCTAATCGAATTCGGAGGAATCTATGAAAAGACATGAGCTGTTTCTACGTCTCGTCTATGTTTCGACTTTTATGATCATGGCGGGCGTCGTATCTTTTATGCCGCTGTGGCTCGCTTCCAAGGGGTATACCAAAACCGAGATCGGCTTTATCCTGTCGCTGGGGCCGCTGATCAGCATCGGCTCCAATCTGTTATGGGGATACCTTAGCGACCGGTATCAGACGATCCGCAAGCTGCTTTGGATCATTCTTCTGGGACAGCTCATCGCTTTATTGGCGCTTACCGGTCTCGACGCTTTTGCCGCGGTTGCATCCGGGATGGTCCTGTTCTTCTTCTTCCAAACGCCGATGGTTGTGCTTGCCGACAGCCTGACGATCGGGACGATCGGGGAACGGCGGGAGCGCTACGCGTCCTTCCGGGTATGGGGTTCCGTCAGCTTTGCTGCCGCTGCCGTGCTGCTTGGCTCCTTCTTGCGGGACGCGGAACCCGATTCCATTCTGTATGCGCTCATTGCCGCTGTGTGCCTGTCCTTCACCATGACGCTGGGGCTGCAGGATCGGATCGGCACCGTCAGCAAAATGGACTTAAGCGGCATTGTGAAGGTATTCGGTTCGAAGAGCTTCCTCGCCTTCCTCGCGATGGTATTCGTGATGTCATATGCTCACCGGACGAACGATAATTTTCTGGCCTTATACCTGCAGGCTCTCGGCGGAGATAAAACCATTGTCGGCTGGGCATGGATGGCTTCGGCGTTAAGCGAAATTCCAACCTTCTACCTATTAAGCCGATACGGGCATCGCTTCAAGGAGCTCCCGCTGCTCAGCTTCGCCGGCCTGATCTATGGGATTCGCTTTACACTTTACGGGTATGCCGAAACCCCTAATATGGTAGCCGGCCTGCAGCTACTGCACAGCCTGTCTTTCGGCATCTTTCTGGTAACGGCAATCCGCTACATTTCCGCAGCGGTTCCGGACGAATACCGGGGAACGGGTCAGGCGGTGTTTGCCATCACCTGGGCCGGACTCGCCGGGCTTACGAGCGGTGCGATCGGAGGCTATTTGTTTGATTTGTACGGCGGAGGCGCTTCCTATACGTTAGCGGGGGGAATGGGATTTGTCGCCTGCATTGGTTTTCTTGTTCTTCATTGGGCAAGCGAACGCCGGTCGGCAAGAGGGTTGGGCTGATAGGCGTAAAAAAAACAACTCCCGAACGAGTTCGGGAGTTGTTTCGCCTTCGACATCATATATTATATAAGATCGTAATCTTATAATTTAATGACGTTTGCAGCTTGCGGTCCGCGGTTGCCTTGTACGATTTCGAATTCAACCGTTTGACCTTCGTCAAGCGTCTTGAAGCCGTCGCCTTGGATTGCGGAGAAATGAACGAATACATCGTCGCCGCCTTCTACTTGAATGAATCCATAACCCTTTTCTGCGTTAAACCATTTAACAGTGCCTTTCAAGTACACTACCTCCTAAAAATGACGTCACTTGGGTGACGATTGGTATTATTATATCGCTAAGTCCATAAAAAAGCAATGTGAATTAGCGCTCTTGTTTCATAATCTTTAAAAATTCCGACGAGTTTGGGACAAACGGAAGTTTGGTCGGAAGAAACTGCGCGTAAACGCTTACTTCGAGGCTGGACAGCAGTTCTTCGATACGCTCGTATCGCTCAAAGGACAGCGTGACAACCGGATATAGATACACGGCGCCTCCGGGTTTGACGACCCGAAGCAGCTCTCGCAGCGCATCCCGGTGAAAGTCGAAGGACAGCGTTCCGTTCCCATACAAGAACAGAAAGTGGCTGCATAATGCGATATCGAACGACCCGTTCTCATACGGCAAATTCGGGAGCGACGCACAGTCGTAACAGGCTCTTCCCGCTTCGCTTGCATAGTGCCCGATAAACTTCTGCAGCGACTGCCGCCTGCCCGCCTTATACCGCTCCATCGAGCCATAATAACTCCAGTTGTATTGATCGGCGAGCGCCGCAAGCTTGCCGGAAGAAACCTCGATCTCCCGGGCGCCCTCCGCCTCCATCGCCGCCGAATCCAACCGATACAGCGGGTCCGCCGCCCTCACGTCCAGGCCTCTTGCCCGCGCTTCCGCCGTGAATGAGGACGCTCCGGCCGCCGCATCAAGCACGGCCCATCCCTTTCCTTCCGGAAGCTCCAGGTCAAACATCGCCATATACTCCTCGTACGACCGGCAGGTCATGGCAAAGCCGACCTGCTCATAACGTCTTGCCTTCTTCTGTTCCACGCTCATCTCTCCTCAGCTCATCTTCACCCGCAGCGCTCCCGCCACGGCTGCTTTCAGCGTATCACGCCTGCCGCCGGTTGACAATTCGCTCCCGATTCTTTTTTTTGCTACAATGTGGACAAGGATACGAAATGGGGGTTCGCAGCCATGAACAAAAAGGTGGAAATCTACAAGAAGGACAAGTGGAATATGCTGACCGTGGAAATTGCCGGCAAGCAGCTGATCGTCAGGGAAATCAGCGATCAATGGGGCGAAGACACGCACCATTTTTTCGGCCGTCCGGAGCTGATGCACTGGGCGAACGAGCGCTTCGCCGAAGGGCGCTTTGAAGGCGGCGAGGAAGAGCGGCAGACGATCCTTGCGCGGCTGCGGGACATATAGTGGACGACAGAGGGCCCAGTCCGAAAAGCGATTGCTTCGGAACGGGCCCTCTGTTCAATTCTTACCAATCGATACGGATATCAGGAGTTGTAAGGTCGATCCACGCGAGTCCGAACGGCTTCAGCGTTATCGCGATATGCTGCGAGTCCCGGCGAGCCAGACACTCGGGCTCCGAGTGATAAGTTTCTTGCTCCGGCTTCCAGGTCGACTCATCCATATAGCGGATCGTTCCATCCGTGAAGTCCGGCAGCTGCAGCTGAATGGTCAGCGGTTCATTCGTACATTGGGCGATACCGATACGCACGTTGGAGCCGGAGCGAATGGCAAGCGTCTGTACACGCAGCGGCTCGTTCGTATGGACAGTGAGCAGCTCGGCGTCGCTGCTATACACAGCGAGCTCCGCGAACACGCGAAATACCGGATACGGCACGCTTTGTTCGCTCATCAAACCGCCCGGACCCGCCGTCTCGAAGTAGGTGACCGACTCCACTCCGGCGGATGCAAGCTCCCGTATGCTGCCGATTGTCCATGCGGCGCAGAACAAGGACGGCTGCCGTTCATCTACATACGGCGGCAGCTCGCCTGGTCGAAGCGCTGCAGCAGCGCCGGGCTGCTCACGCGGCTTCAGGGTGACCGGCCCGACGCACAGCGGCTTGGCGCCCGTCAGCCTGACGGCGTTTCGAGCTGTCAGCGCTTGAACCGGCAGTGACTCAATCAGCGTCGTATTGTCGAACGCATGCACCTGCGGATTGATCGTATACCCGATCACATCCGCCATCGCGTTCGGAGCATTGACCGCGCGGTTCAGCTGCGTGAAATAAGCTCTTGTACCGGCTCCAAGCCTGATGGCAGTTAATCCGGCTGACAGCAGCCGCTCGCGTGCCGCGTGAAGCAGCGCAGCTTTGGCGTCGTTGCTACGGGCGGGGAACGGATACAGACGGCTCACTGGAACCGGCAGCGCCGCAAGCTCATTGACGAGCGGCTCCAGCCCTTCTCCGGATTCGCCGCATAACGCTTCGATATCGAGCGCCGCTCCTGCCGCAGCAGCCGCTTCGGCTGCCGCCTTCAGTTCGCTCCGCCATCCGTCCTGCTGAAGCTTCAGCTCCACCCGAATGTGCTTCGCCTTCAACAGGGGCAGGAGAGCGGCCGCCTTCTCGTCATGCTCCAGCAACCCGTTCGGATGACCGAAGCCGATTTCCGGCAGCCGCCCGGCGGCATCGGTCGTTACTTGAACGTGTGTGGTATCAGCAGCTTCCAGTGACCGATGTGAATGCAAAGTCCGCAGCTCGGCTGCGTCGCCGTGCAAAGCAACGGTAATCGCCTGACGAACCGACTCGCCCTTGCGCAGCTGCACCGGAAACGGCAGTCCGAGCGGCGTGCAGTATGTTTTGTAGGAGGCGTCTGTCCAGTTGCGCTGATCCTCCATCTCGAACACGGCACCGTCAAACTGCAGCTCTACCTCGAGCCGGTCGGTCCCGGGCACAGGATACCGGATCGAGCCGATATTGAAAAACGGCTGGTGTGGCGAAATCTCCTCGGGGAATCGCCCATACATACTCGTTCCTTCCGGTGTCGTTACGGTCACCGACTTGCCGGCAAACTCCATCGGATGAAGCACACAGAAGCCTGTGCGGTTCGTCAGCATGTCGGACTGCGCCGACCCTTCCATCGCAAAGCGGATCGAGCCCTGTTCCGAGCCTTCGATCAACGCTTCCCATACGAAGTCAATCTCGCCGTTGCGAGTGACAGCCCGCAGCCTGATTGTAAAGCTGTCTCCTCGATCATCGACCTCATACCGCTCAAATACAGGCTCGACGGTCCCCCAGTTTCGATCTCTGACAGCGATATAGATTTGCTGAATAATCACTTCATCGCCAATACGAATATGTCTGAGCGTCCCGTCATCCAGCATCATCGTTACCGGTCCCGCCCGAAGCTCGCGCTGCTCCGGCAATAGTCTGGAGCGTCCATATCGGATTACGGGAACCGCGTCCGAACCGTTCATGCCAACCCCTCCTTGAGCTGATCCATCCCTTGCTTCATTTTTTTCATTCGGGCATCATCCAATCCCGGTTTGCACTTGAACAACACCAGGTGCTCGATTCGCTGCTGCTCCATACCTGGCTCCCCCTATTCGAATATAATGGGACGATGAGCGGCTGCGCTCTCATAGGTGCCGAACGTCATCCGCAGAGTCACCAGATTGTCCTCGCCGCTTGTCTGGAACGGCTCTCCCGATTCCAGACAGTTGATATAATGCGAGCTTAACCGGAAGTGGCTGTCCTCGTGATCCAGAGGACCTCCCTCATATACGGTTTCTTCGCGGCTGCCATCCTTGCTCACAATCGTGATTCGCCCGTCCGTATACATCTTGAGCGTCGCTTCGCTCCCATCGACGACCAGCTGCTCCAGATGCACCGCGCCGACTTGATCGCCGAGCTCCCGATCCAGCTTCTGTCTGGTCGCCCAGCTCATATCCATATAGCCGTAGAATCCGTCGTTTCCAAGCGTCACGATGCCCGAATCCTCCCCGACGATGTAAGGGCTGACGGTGGCAACCTCTGCATACAGCCGCTTCGGAGTGCCGAACAGGAACCGCCACGTATCGTACCAATGTACGCCCATTTCGTAGAACAGCAGCCTCGGCATCTCCCGGAAGAACGGCTGTGGTAGCGCGACGCCGGGAGCCATACGCGGCGTGTAATAATCGGTATGAATATACCTCGCGACGTGAATCGTTCCGAGCGTTCCTTGATCGAGAATTTGTTTGATGAGCTGGAACGGCTTGAGCCACCGCCAATTTTCCGTCACCATCAGCCTGACTCCCGCATCGCTGCAAAACCGCACCATCTCCTCCGCCTCTTCCAGCGTCGGGGCGAACGGCTTCTGGCATACGACATGTTTGCCCGCTGCTGCTGCCTCCTTCACGAAGGCGAGATGCGTCTCCGGACCGGTGACGATATCGACGATATCCACCTCCGCCTGCTCCAGCAATTCCGTCAGATTGGTATAACAGCGGTCCGCCGGAATGCCGAACTGTTCCGCTCTGGCAAGCATCTTGTCCCTGCTGCGGTTGGCAAGCGCAACGACCTCGGCATTCGGGATGCGCGCCCACGCCTGCAGATGCTTATCAGACCAGAAGCCCGTCCCCAGGAGCCCGATTTTCCACGTTTTCATCGAAGGGATCACCCTTTCTGCTCGTTCATTTTTTCAGGATGGAGCATCATATCGATCTGTTCATACACCTTCTCCGGCGAATACAGCTCCTGCCAGCCCTCCTTGATGACATAGCGTTTCCCGTATTCGATCGCAATCTTGCAGGCGTCAGAGAACGGATTTCCCGCTTCCCCGAATACGATGGCGAGCTGGATGTTAATATGCCCCAGCATGAAATCGCGTGCGGCCTCGTAAGGTACTCCGCGCTTCACTGCCTCATCCATCGCCTCGCGGTACATCACGGCAAACATCGAGCCTAGCGTCTCGGCCATCGTCGGCTCCAGCATCGCCATTTGCTCCACTGTAATCCGATGCGAGCGCATCACCGGCGCAAAGATGGTTTGAGCCACCCGCTCGCCGAGCGAATAATGCTCCTCCGGTCCTTGCATGAGGGCACATACAATCGCCTGCTTCGCTTGGATGCCTCCGAAATAATCGCGGCGCGCTTCGCCGATTTCGTCGTTAAATACAGGCGGATGGCAAGGATGCGAGACAAAATAAGTGACATCGGAGCGCTCCGGCAGCTTGCCGAGATAAGCGGCGGCAGGATCGAGCAGTACGACCATCGCACCTGCCTTCATCTGAGGCACGATCCCTGCCGAGATGACGCCGATCTTTATATCCGGCACGGCCAGAATGACGACGTCCGCCTGCGGAACCGCTACCTCCTGCGGCGTAGGCTGAAGCCCCCGGGACGCCAGATTCGCTCGGCCGTTCTCGCCGTTTTCTACATAATATACGGTTAAATCCGTGTCCTTCAGGTTGTCTGTGATGCGGCAGCCCATCTTGCCGCCGGCTCCGATCAGTGCAATTGCTGTCATAATCTTATACCCTCCCGAAATGATATCGTTTACAGCTCCATCGTAACACGAATGCAATTTGTATACAATATGTATTTTGTTATTGACAATGTGCTCTTTCCCCCTGTACGCTACAAGTACCACAACGTTCACGAAAGAGGGTTTTACTCATGAAGCTTGGCATCAGCTCGTATACATTGACCTGGTCTGTCGGTGTTCCCGGCTATCCGAAGCCACAAAATCCGGTTACTGCCGTTGACCTGATTGCGCTCGCGCGCAGCCGTGGATTAAGCTTGCTGCAAATTGCAGACAACATTCCTCTTCATCTGATGAACGAGGAGGAGCTAGAGCACATCGCTGCGGCCGCTCGTGAGCAAAACGTAGAGCTCGAAATCGGTACGCGCGGAACCGAGCCGGAGCATCTGCGCACATATTTGGCGATTGCCGGCAAGCTGAACGCCACCCTGTTTCGGACCATTATCAATCAACCAGATACCGGGTTGGCGGAAGCACATCTTCGGGAGGTGCTGCCGGAATTTGAAGCGGCGGGTGTTACCATTGGGGTGGAAAATCACGGTATGCATACAACCGGCCAGCTGGCGAAACTGTTTGAGCGGATCCGCAGTCCGTTCATCGGCTGCTGCCTCGATACCGTAAATTCGTTCAGCGCCTTGGAAGCCCCCTCACAAGTGATTGAAGCGCTTGCGCCGTATATCGTGAATCTTCACCTCAAGGATTTCGCCATTCAGCGCGTCGATCATCAGATGGGCTTCGTCGTTCTGGGTACGGCCGCCGGGTCCGGACGACTCGACATCCCTTCCCTGCTCGAACGGCTGCAGCGGCTCGGCAAGAAGCCGAATTCCATTCTTGAGCTATGGACTCCTTATACAAATTCCGTAGAAGATACGATCCGTCTTGAGGTACAATGGATGGAGGAAAGCTTGCGGTATTTGAAGTCATTTCACTTTGCTTGAAGGAGTTCATCGATATGGCATCGGTCACATTGAAGGAAAAGGCGTATGCATCACTGAGGCAGCACATCTTGACGGGCACGCTGACACGCGGAGAAAATTTGACGGAACGCACCTTGGTCGAGATGCTCCAGATGAGCCGCACACCGATTCGCGCCGCGCTGGAGAAGCTGGAATCGGAGGGGCTAGTTACCTACACGCCGAACAAGGGCATTACGATTACCGAGTTTTCGCTCGACAAAGCGGTTGATTTCTACGACTTCCGCATGATTTTGGAGCCGCATGTCGTCAAAACGCTGGCAAACAGGCGTATTCCGGCCGAACAGCTGGATGCGTTCAAGTGCAACATCGAGGAACAGCAGGAGTGCGTCGAGCGAAGCGAT
>JBEPYM010000022.1:0-34027 GCA_041641375.1 Paenibacillus sp. | reverse complement strand
AATCGCCATAAATTCTCCAATTCGGGGAACATCATCGGACAGATGGTGCACAAATCTTGCAGTCCGTTCCTGTCGGATCGAGCGGATTGGCAGTCGATGGATGGCATCCATGACTTCCCTCGTCAGGCGTGTGCTGATTGTGCGATAAGGTCCTACATATGCATAGGCGCCGAATGCATGTCCACCAATGTGCAAGCCGCAAACAACAGCAAAAAACACAAGGACTTGGCCAAGCAAATCGAAGCGATTCGACAGAAACACATCGTCAATCAGCTTTTGCTGCGCAAATACAATGCCCATCTCTGTGATGGATACCCATAGGAAGGCAAATACGGCGAGCGCCATCCCTCGCTTGATCGAGGCCGCATAGCGTAATAGCCATCTCCACTCAGCCAACAGCGTCCGCCCTCCCTTCAGACAAACGATACAATGCGCCGCGCGACTTCATGAGCTCATCATAGCTGCCTATTTCGGTGATTGTGCCTTGATTCATCACAACGATGCGATCATAGTCGCGAATGGTGGAAAGCCGGTGGGCAACCGTAATAGTCGTTCGTCCTCTCAGCAGAGCTTCAAGCGCTCTCTGCACATGCTTCTCCGACACATTGTCCAGCGCCGCAGTTGCTTCATCCAGCACGACAACCGATGGATTCTTCAGCAGCATGCGGGCAATGGCAACACGCTGCTTCTGACCGCCAGACAGCTTGTAGCCGCGTTCGCCTACCTCCGTATTGTAGCCATCAGGCAGCTGTGCAATAAAATCATGGATGAACGCAGCAGCCGCTGCCTGCTCCACCTCTTGATCCGTCGCCTCCGGTCTGCCAAAACGAATATTGTCCCTTATCGACGTTCCGAAGAGATATGTTTCCTGAAACACGAAACCCACAGCACTGCGAAGCTGCTCAAGAGTGATACGGCGCAAGGGTACGCCATCAAGCTCGATATCACCCGCAGTCGGGTCATAGAAGCGGCCGATCAGCTTAAGCAATGTCGTCTTGCCACTGCCGCTCTCGCCGACAAGCGCTATTCGCTCTCCAGATTTAATCTCAAGTGAAAAGCTTGTAATCACTTGGGGACGTGAAGGATAGCCAAACGAGACGTTCTGAAACGACAATTGTCCGGATATGTGATTCAATAATAGAGGCTGAACCGTCTGTTGAACCTCGGGAGCCTGTTGCAGCAGCTTATAGAGCTTCTCCGCCTGCGCCATCAGCAGCCTGATTTCCGTTGTACAGGTAATCATGAATGTAATCCGAAATACCATCCTCATGTAAAAAATGGCGAACGCTGCGAACTGCCCCACACTAAGCGTACCGTGCTGAACGAGCAACGCCCCATAGCTGAACACAGCGATCGCGCTGCCGTATACGACGATACGCCTTGGAACGCCACGCACCCAGCTGTATATATGATCCTTCGACCACGATTCATTGAAGCGTGCCAGTCGTTCAAAAATACGGGACAGATCCCATTGCTCCTTGCCATTCGCACGAAGCTCTGTCAGTGCCGACATGCTGTCGAACAGCTTCTTGTTCAGCTCTACGCGGTTTTCGGTCAGCTGCAAAATCGCATGCATATTTTTCTTTTCCAGGATGGGACCTACAAACCAATAGACGGCGAAGCACGGCAAGGCAACCATCACGAATGGCGCATGCATCCAGAACAGCAGACAAGCGACAACCGCAACTTCGATTGTCGCCTGCAATAGACCCGGCAGTTGATCGCGGTACATCCGTTGGACAGCGGCAACCTCCGTATTCATCAGTGACAGCGACTCCCCAACGGAATGCTGCTCGTAGTAGGGAAAGCCAAGCTGACGCAGCTTGCGGAAGATCGATAGCTGCATATCGCGAGAGACGTACTCTGTCACATATCGTTCCAGAATGTTTTTGCCAGCCTGCATCGCAATGACCAGAACAAACAGGAGAAGCAGCATCCCCAAAATCATAATGAACAGGTCCAGTTGCCGACCCATAATCACATCGTCAATCACGTATTGAATCGCCTTGGGTACTGCCATCTCCCCTGCAGCAATTCCAAGACCGAGCAGCAGATAAACTGTCGTCCTTCTCCAATATGGCCGCAGGTACGACAGCGCCCATACGTAGATTGGTAACCACCGCTTCATATGGGCCGCCTCCTATGCTCAAGTTTGACGTGCAAGAACGGTTACTTAATGTTCAGCCTGCTCAGTACCTCGTCAATCATCGCGCTTCGGCCTATTGGTCCGTCACCCTCAATCCATAAATCTGTCGTTATCGGAAACACATTGCCGCTCTTTACCGCTTTCATGCCTTTCCAGATGGCACTGTCCTTCAAATTCTCATTAAAATATTGCATGTTTGCTTCTCCATTCGCTGTACTGCGAATCTCCAGAAACATATAGTCTGCGTCGAATTGCGGGAGTGCCTCAAGCGAGATTTGCTCCCACTTGTCACCTACCTTCTCATGCACCTTCAGCCCCAAATCTGTAAACAGCACCTGACTAGCCGCACCTTGCTTCGCCCATGGGGCGATATACTTGTTCTGTACACGCAAAACAATGACCGTCTTGTCACCCAACTGCTTCGCCAGCTTTTCCTTCGCCTTCGCCGTCTTATCGTTGTACTCCTTCATCCACTTCTCATATTCAGGCTTCTTATTGAACATTTCTGCTACATGTGGGAAGAACGTGCGCCAGTCGTTTCCATCTACAACAATCGTAGGCGCGATTTTAGAATACTTTTCGTACACTTCAGGCTTTACCCAGGGGTCGGCTACAATAAGATCTGGATTCTCAGCCATAACCACTTCCGGATCTGCCGGATATGCTGGGATCAGCTTCACGCCATTCAGCTTGTCGCCTAAATATTTCGCGTCGCCATAAACCGTAATCGCATGAGGCTTGATGCCAAGCGCCAGCATCGGGTCGGCAATACGCTGCAGAGTGACGAAGATTCGTTTAGGCTCAGCTGGAATTTCGGTTTCACCCATTTTATGCTTGACCACACGAGTTGCGGGCTTCTGTTCCTTCGGCGCTTGCTTCGATGCTTCATTCTGCGTTGCCGAACCTGTCGTACCCGCGCCTCCGCTGCAAGCGACCAAACCGATGGACATCATGAGAATAAACAATGCCTTCATACTTCTTAGAATCATTATTGTCGTCTCCTCGTTATCCGTTTTCTTCTAACATAGCTACTTCAATAAACTCTGTACAATGATGTTCAAATGGTTTTCCATCGCCAGCGGATTGTGGAAGTTCGCCTCAGGTCGAAGGAAGAATACCTGATTGTTCTTTACCGCCTTCAAATTTTTCCAGATTGCGCTTTGCTGCAATTCCTTAAGGAGAGCCTCTGTTTCCGCATCATTGAACGTATTGATGAATAAATAATCCGGGTTGATTTCCGGTAAAATTTCAAAGGATATTTCTTTAAGTGAAGGACCTTCCATCGGCACGTGCGGAGGAACTTTGATGCCAAGCTCGCCGTACATAACATTCGCAAATTGCCGCTTGGTCCCGCCATGCAATCGGATGCTTTTCTTGTTAAGCGACAGGTAGGCTGCTGTTTGGTCCCCTAATTTGCTCTTTATATTCGATTTAGCCTCGGCGACTTTCCTCTCATACTCAACAATCCACTTCTGCGCTTGCTCTTCCTTCTTGTAGATTTCAGCAATTTGCAAAAATTGTTTTCTCCAGTTGTCGTCATGCTCACCAATGACAACGACAGGCGCTATTTTGGACAGCTTCTCATGATCGTGAGGCTCCGTATACTCAGGAACAAGAATAATGTCCGGCCCGGCTGCCAGAAGCGCTTCATAGCTAAACTGACCGACTCGCCCGATATCGATTACGTCCTTCAGACGATCCCGTATGAGCGGATATCCCTTGTTCTTAGCCAGTTCGTCGACTCCCCACATCGCCATGGCGTGCGGCTTCTCTCCGATCGCCAGCAAGCTTTCTACAAAACCTGGCAATGTAATGGCGACCTTTTTCGGTACGCCGACAATTTTCGTCTCGCCATACTTATGCTTATAGACGCGCTCTGATGGAGCGCTTGTCTTTGCCGACTCTTTTGGTGAGGTTGACGTATCTTCCTTAGCACTGCAAGCGCCAAGCACAACTACCATCAGCAGCAAAATGGTAAACATGATCATACATCGTATACATCGATTCCGCTTCATCTTGATCGTTCCCCATATAAACATGATATTCAACTCCCGATAATTGTCAGCTTCTCTTGCGCATTCGTGCGGCGGCGAGGCTTGTAAACCTTGGATGGATAACCGATCTGGAGGACGCCGACGATCTTTTCACCTGGCTGGATCCCGAACGTCTCGCGAAAGCTTGGCGCATAGCTGTATGGGTTTGTCTTCCATACGAGACCAATCCCCTTCTCCCAGGCAGCCAGCTGAAGATTATGGATGAGACAGCTCGTCGCGGAGAAATCCTCCTCCCATTGCTTCTGACGAGGGTCCTCTGTCATAACGACAATCAAGTGATAAGGGATGCTCGTGTAATAATCGGTCATTTGCTTTTCATACTTGGCCTTCTCATCCTTGCTGTATGTACGAATGACAGCATCTGCGAATGTGTTGCGCCGATCACCCTGAATAAGGATAAACCTCCATGGCTCACGCAACCCGTGAGTCGGCGCCCATACCGCGACATTAAGCAGCTCTACGATTGTCTCAAAGGGTATCGGGTCCGGCTTAAAATCCCAGACGGTGCGCCTGTCGCGGATGATATCGGCTACCGTTGTATACGTCTTTCCCAATACAGGATTCGGGTTTACAATGTAAGCCTTCGGATCGTTAGCCAGCTTCATCAGGGAGGCTTTCAGGGCAGGGTGTACCTGCACCTCCGGCCGTACCGATCGGACCTTCTCCTCCGCATCCTCAAGCTTGTCTGCAAGTCCCAACGCAACCAGAACGCCGACGGCGACACTGCCTGCTCTGCTGCGACCGCCTGCACAATGGAAACCAACCTTTTTCCCATCGTTGTATGCTTCCACCACATGCTCAATGGCTTGTTTGAGCTTCTCTTCCTGATCTTCCGTCTGATCGGCGAGAGCAATATGAATGTACGCTACCCCTTCGCCCTGTACAGACGGAGTCAACGCTTCTGCACGCAAATCGACAATGACCTCGCAGCCTTCCTCGCTCACCATTGCTTCCGCATCCGAAGCTGCACCGATAAACAAATTTCCTTCTTGCAGCGATTGATAGGCTTTCATCTTTTGACTCAATTCACTTCAGCTCCTGTCCTTGGAATGATCTAACGCTGGAACAGCTTTACCGAATCCTCCAGTTGACCTTGAATCGATACCGGATCATACGACAGCCACTGCTTTCTCTCAATAAAATACACCTTGTTGTTTTTGACGGCTGGGAGTCCCTTCCATATCGCCATATTCGTAATCTCGGCGAGCTGCTTTTCTGCTTCCTTCAAGCTTTCAACCATCACGATCATATGGTCCGCGCTGTACTGAGGAAGAACCTCCAGCGAAATTTTTTGTTGGTTAAATGCTCCAGGCTTCTTCTGGATTTCGTCCTGAATCAGCTTCGGCGGTGTCAAGCCAAGCCCTCGGTAGAACACATGCCCCATATTGCGGTCACCGTATACGCTGAAGCTATCGGGGTATATGCGAAAGATAAGCACGGTCTCCTGCTCCTTCACCTGAGTCAGCGATTTTCTCAATTCCTTGGATCGACTCTGAAAGCTTGTTTTCCATGCCTCCGCTTCCTTCGTCTTGCCCACAATCTCCGCGATTTGCTGCAGATGTTCCTCCACATCCATGGTAATCCACGGAATCAATACGGTTGGCGCAATTTTCTTCAAATCCTCGTATATTTTTGCATCTGTATCGGTAGCAATAATCAAGTCCGGGGCGAGCGATAGTATTTTTTCAAGATTCGCTTGGTCTCCGATGCTTTCCGTACCCTGAAGCTTCGGTTTCATATACGGATTCTCCAGGTCAAAATTGCGCACGCCGATCGGCTTGACTCCAAGCGCCAGCAGTTCACCTGTATACTGGATTGAGACAATCCGCTTCGGGTCAACGGGCACTTCCGTTTCCCCCATGTGATGCTTGACCAGCTTCGTTTTTTTGACTTCAGCTGACTGCGAGGAGCTGGTTTGCTCTTTTGCCCCACAAGCAGTTGCAATGGCTAGTAATAAACAACAGGCGATGAATCCCCACATGTGTTTCCTGCTTCGTTTCATGCGAAACTCTCCCTTTCATTATGAAATTCAAAGTACTATTGAATAGCAAATATTTTTTCAAGCTCATCCATAATCGCATTCAGGCCGACTGGCCCCCACGACATTGGAATCCAGTTGCTTGCATCGTAGATGTGATTGTTTTTGATCGCCTTCATGTTCTTCCACAGCGGTTTTTCCTTCAGCTGCTCGAGTCGGTCTTTGGCGTCTTTGTTAGATGCCATGATAAACATATAATCCGGATCCAGCTCATAAAATTTTTCTTCCGACAGCTGCACGGAATGCGCATCAGGCACACCTACGGCTGCCTTCAGCCCCAGCTCTTGATGGAACAGATCACCCAAGCCATGACCCTTCGTACCGAAAATCTGGATCGTATCCTTCGGATTTACTCGGGGCATCAGAATGGTGCGATCACCCACTTTATTAGCAAGCTTCGACTTCAACTGAGCAGTTCTAGCTTCGTATTTTACAATTGTCTCTTTAGCGCTTGCCTGTTGGTTGAATATGTTTGCAAATACATGCAGATGCTCTTTCCATGTGTAGGCTTTATCCGTGTTAATGACACTAACCATTACTGTAGGTGCGATTTTGCTAAGTGCCTCATAATGCTGATCATGAGCGCCTTCTCTGGCGATGATCAGGTCTGGCTGAAGCATCAGGAGCTGTTCAAGGTTCGGATTTAACGCACTTGCAATCGGTGTCGTACCTGCCAGCCTGCTTGCCAGATAAGGATAGAAGCTCTTACCGTCCGAATCACTCGGCGAAGCGATTGGAACAACACCGAGTGCGACGAGAAAGTCTGCGCTATAGCTTAAATCGACGACCTTGCGCGGGTTAACAGGAAGCTTGGTTTGACCCAGCTTGTGGGTGAAGGTTCGCTCGGCTGATGACTGTGAGGCAGCGCCAGTAGACGTGCCGCCAGCCAGATTCTTTACAATCTCATCAATAATGAGGCTCCTGCCGATCGTTCCCCAGCTCATATACACCCAGAAGTCAGGCGCGTACACCTTGTTGCTGGAAACCGCAGGAACCGTTTTCCATATCGGATGCTTCTCGAGCTCCTTCATATACTCTCGCGCGTTGCCGTCAACTTGAAGGTACACATGATCTGCCTTAAGCTCAGGCAGCTTCTCGAGAGACAAATCAGCCGAATTGCCATCCTTCGGCGTGAGCGGAGTTGGCTTTAAGCCCAGCTCTCCGTAAATCAAATTCATTAACGGATGTGGAGCTTCCGCATAGATCTGCACGCCCTTCGGACGAATGCGCAGGAAGGCGACCGACTCGTTCGATGCTTTGGCAAGCTTGACCTTGGCGTCCTGAACCTTTTTCTCATAATTCTTGAGCAGCGCTGCCGCTTCATTCTGCTTGCCCAGCACCTCGCCGAACTTCTGAAGCTGCGCTTTCCAGCGGTCGGCGCCTTTCGATGCGATGTCGTCACCTCCAACCAGTACGGTGGGGGCGATCTTGGAAAGCTGCTCATAGTGATCCTTCAAATAGTCGGCACCAATGATCAGATCGGGAGCCAGTGACAGGATCGCTTCAAAATTTCCCTGGCTCGGACTGCCGACATCCTTCACACCTTCCAGCTGCTTGTTCAGATATGGGAGGAAGCCACCAATCTGGGCTTCACTGGATTGTCCGACCGGCTTGACCCCAAGAGCGATCATGTAGTCAGCGTATTCTGGATTCAGCGTTACCACCTTCAGAGGCTTGGCAGGGATCGTCACTTCTCCAAGAGCATGCTTGACAACACGAGTTTGGGACGATGTTGCGCTATTAGAATTCATTTGACAGCCTGCCAACAACATCATGCTTGCAAGTATAAGGAACAACATGATCTTCCATTGCTTACATTTCACAATTTTCATCCCCCTATATGCATTGGTTAATAATGAAATTCATTATCATTACAGGTTGAACATAAAGCCCCTCCAGATTGGAGAAGGCTTGTTCCAGCACGTAAGTTGTCAGCTTGCCGCGACTGGCTCGCGCTCCACTTGCTGAGCGGCAGCCTTGCCGGGAGACTGATGATGAGAAGCGCTCTTGACGCTGTGAGATTCGCCCTCGAGCTCGTAAGGCAGGCAGAGCGGCACGCCCGTCCGAGGGTCCGGGATGATATCCGCCTCAATGCCGAATACTTCGCGCAATACGTCTTGTGTAACGACCTCTTCCGGGCTGCCTTCGCTGACGACCTTGCCCGTCTTTATCGCTACCATATGCTGGGCATACCGCGTCGCATGGTTCAGATCATGTACGACCATGATGATCGTACGGCCTTCCTCGCTGTTCAGCTTCTGCAGAAGCTTGAGCACCTCAAGCTGATGCGCCATATCCAGGAAGGTTGTCGGTTCATCCAGGAACAGAATATCGGTCTGCTGCGCCAGTGCCATCGCGATCCAGGCTCTCTGCCGCTGTCCGCCGGACAGCTGGTCGACAGGCCGGTCATGAAACTCGGACATGCCTGTCACTTCGATCGCCCACTGTATCATCTGCTTATCCTCGAGCGACAAGGAGCCGAAGCCCTTCTGGTGCGGAAAACGGCCGTAGCCTACCAGCTCGCTGACCGTTAGTCCGTCGGGGGCCGATGGGTTTTGCGGCAGAATCGCAAGCTGTTTGGCAACTTCTTTGGTCGACTGCCGATGAATCGCCTGACCATCCAGAAACACACTCCCTCCCTTCGGCTTCATAATGCGTGCCATTGCCTTCAGGATTGTGGATTTGCCTGAGCCATTGGCGCCGACAAGGGCTGTAATTTTCCCATTGGGGATCACCACATTCAAATCCTCTACAATGAGCCGTTCAGCGTAAGCGATATCCAATTGTTTCGTATACAATCGATCCATCCTGTCTCCACCTTTCGTTATTGTTATGCCCTTGATTTTGCAAGCAGGTATAAGAAATACGGTGCGCCGATGACGGCGACCACGATGCCGGTAGGGATTTCCGTTGGCTGAAGCAGCCAGCGTGCGAGCGTGTCAGCCACAATGAGCAGCAAAGCGCCTGCAAGGGCGGAGGCCGGAAGCAAATATTGATGCTGCGGACCGACGAGTCTGCGCGCCAAATGCGGGCCGATGAGACCGACGAAGCCGATGCCTCCGCCTACCGCTACACAGGAGCCGGCTAATGCAACCGCAGCTGCCAGCAGCCCCAGTCGCTGGCGCTCGATCGAAGCGCCTAATCCGGTCGCCACCTGGTCGCCGAGATTAAGTACATTCAGGGTCTGTGCCTTGTACAGCACATAAGGCACCAGAACGAGCAGCCATGGCAGCAAGGCGCCGACAAACTTCCAGTTCGTTCCCCATATGCTGCCTGCAAGCCAGATCGCAACAAATTGGTAGCTCCGCGGGTCCAGCTTGATGGTCAATACGATCATGGCGGCGCCAATGCCTGCTGCTACCGCAATGCCGACAAGGATCAGCCTGGTTGGCGATATCCCTTGGTTACGCTTATAAGCTAGACTGTATATCAGTGCTGCAGTCAGTCCTGCACCGAACAAGGCGAGGAACGGCATCATGAAAACCGGGGCGGCCTGTCTGGTTGGGAAGAAGCTGATAAACAACACGACCGCAAGTCCAGCTCCGGCGTTAATACCGAGAATTCCGGGATCAGCCAGCCCATTGCGGGATATCGCCTGCAGGATCGCTCCTGACAATGCCAATCCGGCACCGACCAGAACAGAGATGATAATCCTTGGCAGGCGGAATTCAAACAGGATGAGCTGCTGCTTCTGCGTACCTCCCCCGAATAAGGTGTTCAGCACATCCATAGGGGAAAGTCGAATATAGCCCGTATTCATGCTGATGAGGAATGCTGTTACAATCAGCAAGCCAATAACGGACATCACGACAGCCACCTTCACCCCTCTGCCGCGCCTTGCCGAATCCAGCTGTATCGAAGTCTGCGTCATTACAGCTCCCTCCTTTCCTTGCGAGCAAGGTACAGGAAGAAGGGAACGCCGATTAACGCGATGATTGCACCTACTGGCGTCTCGTATGGCGGGTTAATCATGCGTGCTCCAATGTCCGCAAGCACCATCAGCAGGCTGCCCAGCATGGCCGAGCAAGGAATGATCCAGCGGTAATCAACACCGACCAAATAACGTGCCACATGGGGGATGACGAGCCCGACAAAACCGATGGAGCCCACCGCAGATACAGCAGCGCCAGCAAGCACAAGCACGATCGCGGTGCCCGCCAGCTTTACAAGCCCGGTACGTTGACCAAGCCCGGAAGCAATCTCATCCCCCAAGCTCAACACCGTGATTGACCTGGAAAGAAGCAGTGCCCCTGTCATACCGGCGGCAACCCATGGTGCCAGGATGTTCACCTGCAGCCACTTCGTTCCCGCCACACCGCCTGCATACCAGAACGCCAAATCCTGCGCAATATGATAATAAATCGCGATGCCTTCGCTTAACGCGACCAGCAAAGCGCCTACCGCTGCACCAGCCAAAGCAAGTCTGACCGGAGTTAGTCCGCCCTTGGCCAAGGAGCCGATCCCATAGACGAGTCCGGCTCCTAGCGCAGCTCCCGCGAAAGAAAACAAAATAAGCTGGTGAAAGGGCAGACCAGGCAAGTAGGCGAAGCATAGCGCCAGCACGAAGCCCGCTCCCGCATTCACCCCCAGCAAGCCCGGATCTGCCAGCGGGTTGCGGGTCATGCCTTGCATAATCGCGCCTGCTGTGGCAAAGCATGCACCGACCATAGCACCAGCCAGCGCACGCGGCATCCGCAGCTCCTGGATGATCTGATGCTGTGTGAGCTCCGGGTTAAAGCGAATAATGGCTTCCCAAACCGTAGCAAGCTTGATATCCGCTGCTCCGAGCGAGATCGATACGGCTAGCCCGAAGGCAAGCGTACATATTCCGCCAAACAGGATGAATGTTGCTGCAACCGGGCGTACGCGATAGGACGGATGCGAATGTCCCGGCTTTACGATGGACTCTGGCATAAGAGAAGACACAACCTTTATTTGTTCGTTGTTAATATTTTTCGCTTACCTAATTCATTCAACATCAGCTACACGGAACCCATTTACCCGATAGTGAGAATGATAACCGTTATCATCGTGTTCGTCAATCTTTTTTTTGTGAAAAAAAGCCGAACCCGAGCGAAAGCTCAGGTCCGGCGGTTGGGGCGTACTCGTATCATTTTTCTACTGCTACCAGTAATCATTATGCAGCATGTGGATATAGTCTGTAAAATTAACACCGGTTATTTTTTAAAAATAACCGGAGAAATAGCTGCCCCCTTCATTCGTTCCTATTTTCCCCTTGTAAATCTCTAAGCTTCTCTCTTGGAAGATCCGTATAGCTCATGACCTCATCTATACTCATACCATTATGGAGCATCCGACGAGCCACTTCGATCTTACCTTCAATCTTACCTTCAAAACGCCCCTTGCGTTCCCAGGACGTTTCGATTCGGAAGATTTCCTGCATTTCCTGCTCATCCAATTGTTCAATTTCCTCTCGCAACTCCGTCTCCTCCTCTGCATTCAATGTCAAATAAGTCTCAAAAAAGCCTGTTACGAGCTGGGTACGAGCCGGATCTAGCTGCAACCGTACCAGCATACGCAGAAACTCTTTCTTCACCTGAACGCGTTCACTCGCATCGTATCCCATCTGGCTGAGCAATGCCGCTGCGACTGGATTGTCCTGACGAATATAGGATCGCCAAGGTTTATGATGAAGAGTCACCGAATAAAAAGAAAACTGTAAAATTGATTTAAAGGGAAATGACATAATGAATTGGTCCGGCTCATCCCTGTCGGTATCATAACTGAACACAGCGATTGGCAGGATGCGGGAACGATATTTCTCAAACAATCGGCTGAAGTATATAAACATCCGCTCATGAAAGCGGTTTTGCCGTTGAGCTTGATTCTCCACATGCACGATAATCGCCGTTCGTTCGCCCTTCAGCTCAGCTTCTGCCAATATATCGACATACCGTTTCTCCCCGCCAGTTACATCTGTAAAAAGCTCCTGTTCCAAAAACGTTACATTGGTAAAATCTATCGCTTCATACGCTTCGGGGAAAAACAACTGAACAAATTCGGCCAGGAATGTTCGGAACAACTCCTTATAGAGTCGATCATGGTCCGTTCTATTCCCGGCACCATAAGCCTCGCCTTCTTCTCTTATTATACGATTAATGACCCAAGGTTTCACCGTGTATGTATATTCTTGATTCCGAGCGAGCGCAGACATTCCGTTCACCCCGTCTTATGGTTATATCTACCATAATACCACACGTATGTTCGTATTTGGAATGAGTCAAAAGTCTGATTTCACTTCTATGCTCCGGTTGACGGCTTCATCTCTGCCGGCACGGACCGCCTGACGGCGGCACACAGGATCATCGCCGCGCCGATACAAGCGCAGGCGATATACATGACGGAGTATGAGCGTGTGTCCGCGATCAAGCCGAGCGTTACACCGCTCATCGACACGCCCAGATCGGCCATTGCAATGAAGAGGCCAAGCAGAACATTACGATTGTGGGCGGGTAGAACGAACGACAGGTACGAGGTGAGCGCCGGGTACAAGAGCGCCTGTGCCCCTCCCATCAGAACTGCCCCCGAATAGAGAAGCCAAGCTCCGAACATGCCGGACAATCCAATACTCAGTGACGCTGCCGACAGGGCGAGAAAGATGCCAATGACGAACGCCGGATGCCATCTGCCATCGGACGGAATCCGCTTTTTCAGAAGGAAACGCGACAATACGACGGTGGATGCCTGCAGCATCAAGTAAACCCCAGCGTTGCCGCCAGGCACGGTGGACGCATAGAGCGGCATGAAGGTCGTGACCGCTCCGAAGACAAGGGAGGCCGTCAGCATCAGTACGCTGCAGCGAAACAGCTCGGCGTTCGTAAACAGTTGACCGTAAGAGGCAAACATCGTTGCGCCGATCCCCTTGGACCCAGAGGCTGGCTCAGGCGCACGTTCCTTCCGCTCGATGCGGGCACTAAAGCCCACCGCTCCGGTTAACACAGCCATGACAACCATCGCAGCCGTGAACATGTTCATATCTCCCGATTGCCAAATGCCTAGCGCCAGCAGCGGACCAAATATACCGGGGATATACGAGCACAAGGAATACATGGAGATGCCTTGGGAACGATCCTTGTCCGGCAGCGCATCGATAATCCCGAGCTGCAGCGCCATGGAGAAGAACGCCGTACATACACCTTGCAGCATACGAGCGGCGAAGTAGCCGCCCAGTCCGGTCATCGTATATAACATCAATGCGCATCCGTTGATCAGCAGGATCGTACGCAGCACCTTGATGGCGCCATGCTTCTGAATGATATGCCCCGCCCACGGCCGAAACAGCATCGTTGTGAACAAATACGCGCCCATGATGATGCCGATCGTCGTATTGGCGGCTCCGACCGATTCCCCTTTGAGAGGAATAATGACATTCAGAATTGAGTTTGCACTGAAATAAAGCAAGGTTAACCCATATAAACGCAAAAAAGGCCAGGACATCGCTCCGCCCACTGTTGCAGCTCCTTCCAAATCGTGTTACATGAGCACCATATCCAGCAGCTTGCGCGCGTAAGCGGATTGAACGTCGCCGAGCTGTTCCGTTCGTACGCTTTCGACCAATTCCCCGCCGCGGATGACAATGATTTTGTCGCATAAGTAAGCTGCTGCCTGGATATCGTGAGTAATGAAAATATACCCCATTCGATACGATAGCCTCAAGTCCTTCAATAGCTCCAGCACCTGCGTTTGCACCGATGCATCAAGGGAGCTGACCGCCTCATCAAGCACGATCAAGCGCGGCTCCGTTGAGATCGCCCTGGCGATACACACCCTCTGCGCCTCCCCGCCCGACAGCTCGTGCGCATGCTTGGACCGGTAAGACGAATGCAGGTCAACCCGCTCCAGCAGCTCTCCGACCTTTCGCTCAATGTCTCTTCTTGGTAGCTTCATCACCACCATCGGCTCTGCAATCGCCCGCTCCACCGTATAATACGGATTCATGGACGAGGTATAGTCCTGAAAGACTGCGCTGATGCAGCTCATTCGGGTTGTCCGACGGATAACCGGAGACCCCTCCCAGCAAATCGTGCCTTGATCGGGCTTCTCGATACCGAGAATGAGCCGTCCGAGTGTCGATTTGCCGCTTCCGCTCTCCCCGATAATGCCGACGCATTCACCGGCATCGCACGTGAAGCTGATGCTGCGGAGCACCTGACGCCGTTCGCCCGAGAACATGCCGCCTACGCGGTACTCCTTCCCTACTCGCTCCACGCTCAGCATGACCGGTGCCCCCCCATCATTTGCTGAAAATGTCGATGTACCGTTTGCCGCGCCGACACCAGATAACGGGTATACTCATGTTGGGGCTGCGCAAAAATACTTTGTACGGAACCGCTCTCGACAATTTCGCCTTTTTTCATGATCAGAGCTTCATCTGCTATTCTTCGAATAACGGCCAGGTCGTGGGAGACGAGGATCATCGAACAGCCCATCCGCTCTCTCAGCTTGATGAGCTGTTCAACGACCTCGTATTGAGAGATTGCATCGAGCGCCGTTGTCGGCTCGTCGGCAATGACCAGCTCAGGCTCCATGACGAGGACCACCGCAATCATCAGTCGCTGCAGCATCCCTCCCGACAGCTGATGCGGATATTGATTCAGCACCCTGTCGGCCGGCAGGAGCACGCTCTCTAATGCCTTCCTGATACGCGTCTGGAGCTCATGCTTGCTCCAATCCACATGCAGCTTTATCATTTCGGCAAGCTGAACCCCAACCACACGTGAGGGGTCGAAAGCACGCATGCCATTCTGCATAATCAGGCATATGCGCCTTCCCCGGATCGCCCTCATCTCATGCTCGGAGAGCTGCAACAGAGATTTCCCCTGGAAAGCAATGTCCCCCGTCTGGTGAAGCCCTGCCTTATTCAGACGAAGAATCGCCCTGCAGGTGAGCGATTTCCCGCTGCCGCTTTCCCCGGCGATCGCGAGACAGCTGCCCTGCCGCAGGTGAAACGAGCTGTTGGAGACGAGTGTTTGTGCCGATAGCCCATCCCATATCGTAAGATTGGAAACCTCAAGCAGCGTCGTCATGCTACGATGCCTCCCTTCCCTGAAGCTTGCCTGCGAATGAAGGGGACAGCACGCTGCTCCCCATTCTCGAGGCTCTCACCTTCGGATCCATGGCCGCTTGCAGGGAGTCGGAGAGGAAATTGACCGCTGACACGACGATTACGATTGCAAGGCCCGGCGGCAGCATCATCTCCGGCCTAGAGAACATGACCTCTCTGGCTTCATGCAGCATCATGCCCCACTCCGCATTCGGAGCCTGAATGCCCAGGCCAAGGAACGAGAAGCCGGAAATTTGCAAAATCATCGATCCGAAGGTGCTGCTTGCCAGGACAGCGATTACGGGAAGCGTAACAGGCACGATATGGGTGGCGATAATCCGAAAGTGACTGGCGCCGATCGCTTTCGAGAAGCGAACGTATTCCGTATCGGCAACCTCCATCACCGATGTACGGATGATACGCGCAAACCAGGCCCATTTCAACAGGATAAACGCAAGCAAAATATTGCCAAGCCCTACCCCAACGATCCCAATGACCGCCAAGGTCATGACATAGCCGGGAAAGGATAGCATCACATCGCAGATTCGCATCAGAACAGCGTCTGTTTTCCCCCGAAAATAACCTGCCAGAAAACCGGGTATGGCCCCGAGCAGGACGGACAGCACAAGTGCGGCGAATACCCACAATACACTCGGCTCAATGGCGTACAGCAGCCTCGAGAGCACACATCTCCCCAGGTGATCGTTGCCGAGCCAATATTCCCACGTTGCTCCCGCATAACGAAGCTCCATGCGGACTTCCTGTGGATCGTGCGGCGCCAGCAGCGGCGCAAACAAGCCGGCAAAGATGGTAACAGTCACAATGCCAAAAGACAAGGCGGCCCATCGGTCTGCCAAAATATGACGGAGCACACTCATTTCAAACCCATCCTAAGCTTGGGATTTACCGCGGCATTGATGATATCGGAGATTGTATTAAAGAGCACAAAAAATACGGCGAGTATGAGCACGTATGCTTGAATGACCGGATAATCTCTGCTTAAGATCGAACGCACGCTCAGCGTGCCAAGACCGGGCCAGGCAAATACGTTCTCCACCACAACGGTGCTGCCCATCATGATCGGGATCGCCATACAAAATACAGAGACGGCTACCTGCATGGAATTCCGGAGCACGCGAAACGTAATTCGGCGCTCCGGCATCCCGCAAGCTCTCGCATAGAGCACATAATCTTCATTCATGTTGCTGATCATCGAGGTTCTGATCATGCGAAAGTAGATGCCCGCATAATGAACGGTAATGACTGTAACCGGAAGCAGGAAGCTTTGGAACGAATCCATTCCGCTGGTCGGCAGCAGGTCCAGCTTGACGGAGAAGTACCAGATCATGAGTGCAGCGAGCCAGTAGGTTGGCATCGATGTGAGCAGGAAGGATACTCCTCTTACGCTTTTGTCCATTGCGCCATTCTCGTTCCGCGCGCAGAGCACGCCAAGCAGCGTCGAGAGCACAATGACAGCGGCCATCGAGATGAGCGTCAGCTTGCCCGTGTTCAGGAATGCAGGACCGAGCAAGGACCACACCGGCTTGCCGGAAATATACGAGCTGCCGAAATCAAGCTGCAGACACCCCGATAGCCAATGGAGATACTGGACAACGAATGGCCGATCGAGACCGAGCGCCGTCCGGGTCTGATTGCGCAGCTCCTCGGTAATTTGCGGGACGCCCTGAGCCTGCAGCACGACCTCCGCCGGATCGAGCGGAGACAGCTGGATGAAGACGAAGGATAAGAATGAGATAATAACCAAAAGCGGGACAGAGAGCAAGATCCGATGGAACAGGTACGCAAGCATAGTGACCGATTATTGGAAGCTGAAACGCTCGAACGGCAGCTCGAATTGCGTTTGCTTGAACGTAATGCCCTTCAGCGATTTCGGTGCGACGATCGTTACGTTGCCGTTCGTAATCGGAATGAAGACGGCTTCGTCATGTACGATGGTCAAGATGTCCGCGTAGAGTGCTTTTCTCGTTTTTTCATCCATCGCAACTGTAACCTGATCGATCTTCTTGTACAGCTCCTCAGCCTTGGCGATCCCGCTCGTTGTGTGCAGGTAGGACGACTTGGACGTAAAAGCGGCAATTGTGCTTTGCGGATCGTAGGCAAGCCCCCATGTTTGGTTAAACAGCAGCTCATAGTCGCCGCTTGATCTGCGGTTGGCAATCGAAGTCGATTCCTCGCCAGCCAAATCCAGTTGAACGCCGATTTTCTTGAGCGAGCTCTGGAATAGCTCTGCCTGCGTCTTCTGGGAGGACGAATTCGTATCGTAATGGAGCTTGAGGATCAGCTTTTTGCCGCCCTTGCTTCGAACCGTCTGACCGTTCTCCAGCACCCATCCTACTCCGTCCAGCACCTTCTTCGCCGCTTCAAGATCGAAGCTTCGTTTCTTCAGGTCCACATTCGCATATTCAACGTTCGACGCAAACAAAGTGTTCGCCGGCGTTTCTGTACCATGAAAGATTTGCTTGCTGATCAGGTCCCGGTCGATGGAATGCCAGATGGCTTCGCGTACCGCTTTCTCATGAATCGGGTGATCCTTCTTGCTGCTGTTGGCAATCAGCATCTTCGTGTTCATCGGCTTGCTGCGAACGATCTGATAGCCGCTCGTGTCCGCCAGCTGCTTCATCGCTTCCACGTCCAGACTGTCCGTACCGCGGTCGTCGGTGAACACCATATGAACCTCGCCCTTCTTAAGTGCAAGGAAGGTGGTTTCGCCAGTCGGCAACACCTTGGCAGTAAGCTTCTTGATCTTCGGGGCGCCGCCCCAATAGGACTCATTCGCTTCAAATACAGCATATTGATCGGTTTTGTGCTCGGTCAGCTTATAAGGACCGGTACCGTTGAAGCCGTTCACGCCATCCTTGGTTTCTCCATTCTTGAAGCTCTTCGGCGAGAGGAACACATATGGACGTGTCATCGATAATTCAAGTAGTGTCGGAAAATAGGGCTCTGACAGCGTCAACTGAACCGTATGCTCATCAACAGCGGTTACTGCGGTAATTTTGGTAGAAAGCTTGATCCATGTATGCCTGCTGGGGTTGCGCTGAACAGCCTCGATATTCTTTTTGACTGCGTCGGCGTTGAAGGGCTCTCCGTCATGGAATTTTACATGTTTGCGAAGCTGGAACGTGTAGACTTTGCCGTCGTCTGATATTTTCCACGACTCCGCAAGCAGAGGCTTGATTCCTTCTTCTGTCTTCTCAACCAGCGATTCGTACAGCATCCCTTGGGCAGGCAGTGAACCTGCGTACAGGTGCGGATTCATATCGTTGATATCCTTCACCGTTGCGTATATCAGCTCCTTCGGCGCTTGACTTGCACCGGAACCGGAAGGGGTGGTGTTACCCGACGAGCACGCTGCCAGGACGAGGGCCAGCGCCGTCATTCCCCCAATATATGCTGCTAACTTTCTGATCATTTTGAAAACCTCCACTCCATTATTGTGTAATCATTACGATTACAATTTCCAAAATTATCATATCGATGTTGTTTACATACGTCAATACTGATCTGGACATTAGAGCAGCAGCCAGGCAAGCAGCCCTGTGCTCACGAGTGAGGTAAGCGCCTGCCTGCCGCCGAGTTTTGCGGCGTCTCGCAAGCCAAGCTCTTTGCGGATCGTCCATAATGTGACAAGACAAGCTGACAGGGTTGAAGCCAAATAGACGAGCACGAAGGTTTGCGCCGCGCTCATCGCATGAAGCAGCTCGCCCTCCCCTTGATTCAGCACAAGCAGCCCGTCTTTGCGGAGGATCGAGAACAAAACTGCGGCCGAAGCGGCTGCAGGAATACCTATCCATTCCATGGCGGGACCGAGTACGGCAGCCAGCTGATCAAGTCCGCCGCTCAGCTGCAGCAAAGCCGCCACGAGACAGATGACGAGGAAAATCGGCATCGCCTGCAGCAGAAACTGTCGGATAACGGATTGCGCCCGCCCGTATACCACCCGCAGTGACGGTGCTTGAAGAAAGCTGCGGTCGGTCAAGGAGGATACCGGCGCGTGACGGTTGGCTCCGTGCCACAGCCGAGTATGCAGGGCTCCTGCAGCAAACAGCGTCAGGATATACGGGATAAACAGCCACGGAGCCCCCGAAGCGCCGAAGAGCGAGAGCGAGGCGCCGATCTGGTAGCTGCAGGCTGAACCGAAGGCGATCATGGAGACGCAGGAACGGCGCGTACAAGCGCTGCAGGAGCGGCTTTGAAAGACGGCGACAACGTTGCAGCCAAATCCCCCGAGTACAGGGATCAGATCCCGGCCGCTTAAGCCGATCCGTCTCAGCCAGCCGTCCAGCGAACCGGTAATTCGATCCTTCAAGCCGCTTTCCTCTGTAAGCGAAACACTGATTGACAGGAGCACAACCACGGGAAACGCCCATAGAAAGGAATAGATGCCCAGCGACAGCAGCCCGTAGTCCCCGACAAGAAGAGCTGCGAGCAGCTCCGGCGCACCTTCCAGCGATGCTCGCAGCGGGTCGATTAACGCGAGATCGGCGTATGGCTGCAGCAGGCTGGACAGCAGATAAGCGGCATATACCGGAACGGCAAACACAAGCATCACGGCAAGCAAGGATAGGAGCCTGCCCCACAGCGGATGCTCGAACAAGGTCGCAGCAGGGACATCCTGGAGCAGCCGCGGCAGCCTTGCGATTTGCTCCGTTCTCCGAAGCGGCCTGGCCTCCTGAAGTGCAAGGAATAAAGCCGCACGCTGATTTTCGGTGATTTGACGCGCATTGAGCGATACGACCGGAACACCCAATATATCGCCGCACAGTTGTACATAACGAGCAAGATCGGCCGGTGATGAAACCAGATCCTCGAAGGTGACGGCGATCGTAGTCCGCCTTCCCTCAGGCTTTACGAGTCGCAGCAGCTGCTCCAGCTCTTCCGCAGCATTCGTCGCGCGAATGACCAGAAGCAGGGTATCGGCGGTACCAAATTGCTCCAGCGCAAGACGCGTTGTCACGGCATCGGAATCCAGCCGAATGCCGGGCACGTCGATGATCGTTTCATTCGAGCCTGCAGCCTGCGCCTGCTGACAAATCACCGTAGAGCCGCGATAATTCGCTTCCTCCGCAGGTTGACCGGTCAGCTGACGGAAGAGCGCTGATTTGCCGACCGACTCAAGTCCGACAAGTACGACGGATGACCGCGTTGATCGAGATGACTGGGGTGCAAGCGCTGCACTTAACATTGGCAGTCCTCGCCGCAGCAGGACAGATCGTCGAGATACATGCCGCGCTTCCGATATTCCTCAAGCTTTGATGCGTCCAGTCCAAGCCGTTCCGCCAGCTGATTGGCGATTACGGCGAATCTTTGCCTGAATTTATAGATGAAGCAGAAGAGAATGCCGTTATGCGTCACGTTCGGACCTGCGAGAAACAAACCCGGCGTCCGTGTAGATTCATCCACTTCACTTAATCGCACATGACCGTCTTCCGTCTCCTCAAACAGCTCGCGAACGAGCGAAAGGCTGCCGACAAATCCGGTAGCGAGCACCGGCGGGAACTGCGTCTCAAAGCACTGCCGCTCTCCATCGGCCTTCTCCACGAATACGCGATATCCTTCCTCTGTGTGATCAACCTCCACGACATCCAGATCCCCAAACAGCTCCAGCCTTCCCGTCGCAAGCGCGTCCCGCAGCCGCTCCTTCGTGTAAGGCGACAGCGTATCACTGGGATCTGAAATCCGCTCATCCTCCCAGAAGGTCTGGCGGTCGAGAAGACGCACTCGTTTGCCGGTCCGAATCAGATGTATAGCCGCATCCATGCCGCTTTCGTACCCGCCGATGATGAGCGTCTCGTCCCCTTCCAGATCGCTCCAGCTTTCGATCAAGCTGTTATGGATACAGTGCTCCGCCCCCGGGAACGGATCCACATTCGGGTACTGAAATTCACCCGCTGCCCAAACTACATACCGGCTGTATATCTCACCCTCCGATGTATCAAGCACAAAACCATTGTCATGTGGACGGACAGCATTCACTTCAACCTCCGTTCGAATCGGCAGTTGAAAATGGTCCGATACGCCGCGCAAATAATCGGCATATTGCGGACCCGTCGGGTGCTCGACCCCAAGTGAGAACGCCGGGGAGGTGTGCAGTGCAATCGAATTCAGATCCATCAAGCCATAAGCGTTGCCGGTAAAAGACGGGGTGATCAGCTTCATCCCCTCCGGCCAAAAATCAAAAGACGCCCCGACATCGGAGCGCTCAAGAAGGACGAAGTTCTCCAGTCCGATTTCTTTCAGTGCAACTCCGAGTCCAATCCCCGCCGGTCCGGCTCCCACAATCACACAGGTATAGGTACCAGTCATCGCTTCGGCCTCCATTCGATAAGCGCTACGTCATGAGTCGTTCCGTCTCTCCGCTGAACGGGGTAACGTGTGCAGGTGTGCGGGATGCCCAGCTCACCCAGGATGTCCGCGATCGCATCCGCCCGTTCCTGTTCAATCCGATTCCCCTCCTGCGTTACTTCCAATGGACCTGCATAGGGTCTACCGACAGACTGGACAAGAAATACATGGCGCTTCGCACAGGCATTCATTCTGAGCAAGCTGTCCTTCATATCGCGAATGCGATAGAAGGCGTTAGCTCCGAATACGACATCGAATTGTATGTCCGGAGCCTCTTCCCATTTCATAGCCATCCGTTCCGGAAGCGGCGCCAATTCTACGGGCCAGCTCCTGCAGAACACTTCATACATTGCCGCCGAAGGCTCCACTACGGCAATACGTTCGACATGATTTGCCAGCAGCTTCGTAAAGCCCCCCGTACCGGCACCGATCTCTACCAATTGGTCGCTAGGGTGAAGCTTGCGATACACGTTTTCCATTAGCTCAGACGTATACGGGGCTAGCGGGTTGCGCTCATCATATTTCGAAGCATGCTCCGCCCAATAACGTTCCTCTTCCTCATCGCTTTCCGTACGTTCATTTCTTTTCGCAGCCTGGTCCCAAGCCTTGATCCAAAGCTCGGACGGCGACAGCAATCTCACACTGCTCATCGTACCATTCCCCTTATCTTAGAATTGATCAAAAGCCTCAAGCAGCTGTCTCGTGTAGGGATGGGTCGGGGTTGTCAGCACTTGATCCGTCTCCCCTGCTTCTACGATGCAGCCTGCCTGCATAACTGCGATTCGGCTGCTTACAGCCCGTATCACATCCAGGTCATGCGAGATAAACAAATACGACAATCCGAATCGTTGCTGCACCTTATGGAGCACCTCCACCACCTGCGCTTGAATCGATACATCGAGCATGGAGGTCGGCTCATCGAGGATAAGCAGCCTCGGATCGACGGTAAGCGCTCTGGCCAGAGCAGCCCTCTGCAGCTGACCACCACTCACCTGATGGGGGTATCGGCTTAGCAGCTCGGACGGCAGTCCCACGATATCAAGCAGCTCCCCCGCCTTATCGCAGGCTTGTTTGTGTGGAAGCAGTCGGTGCAGCAGAATTGGCTCAATTAAGCTTTGCAGCAGTGTTCTTCTGGGATGAAAGGAAGAATCGGGATGCTGAAACAGCATTTGCATACGGGTGCGAAGTGGTCGAAGCTGGGCATACGTACAGCGGGTAATATCAGCCCCTTGAAAGTTTACTGTCCCCTCGTCAACAGGCAACAATCGGAGCAGCAATCTTCCAATTGTTGACTTGCCGCAGCCACTTTCGCCAACGAGTCCTACCGTCTCTCCCTCAGGAATTGCGAGCGTCACATCCTTCGCCGCATAGAAGGGCTTCGCCCCCCAGTCTCGTGCGCGAAATCGCTTTGTTACATGCTTCAGCTCAGCAATCATACAGCCAGCACCTCACGAACGACTCATTCTCGCCTTCAACGGGGAATGACGGCGGCTTCTCCTTGCTGCATCGGGGAAGTGCGTACGGACAACGGGGGTGAAAGGCACAGCCAGACGGCAATGCTGTCAAGCTTGGACTATGTCCGGGTATTGCCTTCAAACCACGCCTTGGCGATGCGTTCAGAAAACCCTCCGTATATGGATGCTTTGGTCCACGATGATAAAAAAGTCCCGATGTATGTCGACTCTCGACAAGCTCACCTGCGTACATGACGCCGATCCGTTCACTAACCCGTTCCGCAACCTGCAGGTCATGTGTAATGAGCAGCAAGGCGCAGTTTGCGTCGGCCGCTTCGGCCAGCACCTCCACTACCTGGGAACGGACAACGGCATCAAGCCCTTTGGTCGGTTCGTCTGCCACCAGCAGCTCCGGTTCCCCAGCCGAACCAATTGCAGCAAGCGCCCGCTGCTTCATTCCACCGCTCAGCTCGAATGGATAGGCGTAGGCAATTCGCTCCGGGTTTGCAAAGCCGAATTTCCGCAGCAGCTCCAGCATCCTCGCTCGGATCTGGCTTCGCCGCGCAAATCGCCGTCCCGCCTCAATCGCTCCGCGTACCTGCACCCCGATTCGATACACCGGGTTAAGGGAAGTCGCCGGATTTTGACCGATTAGTCCAATTCTTCGTCCGCGATAAGCACGCATCTCCGCTTCAGTCAAGCTGGTCAGCTCTACCCCTTGATAGACAATGGAACCTGTTGTCCGAGCTCCTTCAGGCAGCAAGCGCAGCAAAGAAAGTCCCAGCACGGACTTGCCGCTGCCGCTCTCCCCGACCAGCGCCACACGCTCGCCCTCATGCAGAGTGAGTGTCACTCCGTTCAGCGCCTGCACGTTTCCTTCCCGTGTCGGGAATGAGACATACAAATCCGATATCGTGACAAGCTGCTTCCCAGCTGGTTGCTGCGTCCCCATTCGTTTCCTCCCTGCCTCTTCGTTACAGCTCCTGACGGCGTTCATCCCTTGGATCGAGCACATCCCTCAAACCATCCCCCAGCAAATTAATAGCCAAGGATACCACAGCAATACAAGCACCCGGCATCAGCATCAGGTGTGGATGACTGCGGAAGTATGCGCGAGAGTCACTGACCATCACACCCCAATCCGGCAGCGGTGGCTGAAGTCCAAGACCGAGGAAGCTCAATGAGGCCACGGATAGCATCGTTCTGCCGATACGCACCGTAAACAGTACGACAATGGGACCAATCAGATTCGGAATGATATAATGCCGCAAAATATAAGCATGCGAAGCGCCGAGCGACCGAATCGCTTCTACATAATGCTCCTCCCGCAGCTTCAGCACCTCGCCTCTCACAATACGGGAGAAGTCCGCCCATGATGTCGCCACGACTGCAATAAAGATGCTCATTGCTCCCGGGCCGAGCGTACCGGCAATCGCAAGCATCAAACTCAGCCCAGGCAAGCCTTGAAACAGCTGCACAAGCCATTGTGTCAGCAAATCGGTTTTGCCGCCGAAATAACCCGCTGTAGCACCAATTACGAGACCGATCAGCATCGTGACAGCTGAAGCTGCCAAGGCGAGCACGATCGTGTATCTGCCGCCATACAGCAGTCGACTTAGCATGTCCCGTCCAAGATGGTCCGTGCCTAGCGGATGTGAGGTGCTGAACGGCGCAAAGCGTTCCGACATGCGGATTGCTGTTGGATCTGAAGGCGACAGCCATGGAGCCAGAACACTGAGTGCAATGACGATTACCAACACAGCCGACGCGGCGATAACGGCAGCCGATGTTCCGGATAATACCCCTAGCTTCATCGGCTAGCACCCCCAAGTCGCACCTGGGGATTCAGGAAGGTATATAAAAGATCGATCGCTACGTTGAACAGCACATAGATAAGCGAAGTAAACACCACATACCCTTGAATGACAGGATAATCTCGTTTATAAATCCCGTCCACCGCATAACGTCCCAGCCCCGGAATGGCAAAAATAACTTCGACAATGACTGCACCGCCAAGCACGCCGCCAAAATAAGTACCGATGACGGTAACAAGAGGAATCAGCATATTTTTGAGCACATGACGAGTAATGAGCTTGTGCTCGCTCAATCCTTGTGCCCTTGCAGTCAACAGGTACGGTTGGCTTAGCACCTCCAGCATGACGGCTCTGGAAAGCCGCATCAGAATAGCCGCCGTTCCGGCTGCGAGCACGACGGACGGGAGCACAAGATGCTTCCATGTGCCCCATCCGCTTGTCGGCAGCAGTCTCCACATTTCGGAAAATAGCAAAATAAGGAGAATTGCCAGCCAAAAGCCCGGGATTGAAACGATTGTGAGTGCGGCAATTCTACCCCCATGGTCCATCCACGTGTTGCGCCTTGCCGCCATCCAGATCCCAGCAGGAATTCCCGCAGCAACTGCCAGAGCAACAGCGCAAGCGGCAAGCTGCAAGGTTACCGGAAGCCTGCGCGCCAGCTCCCTCGCTACAGGCTCCTTGGTTACATAAGACACTCCAAGGTCACCCTGCACCGCACGAATCAGCCAACTGCCGTATTGCACAGGAATCGGCTTGTCAAGACCAAGCTTCACCCTCATGTCCTGCAGCTCCTCTTCCGAGGGCTCACGGATGCCTGTCATGCCAAGCGCTTCCCTTGCCGGATCGCCCGGCGCAAGAACGCCAAGCACGAAGGCAATGATCGTCGCTCCCAGCAAGACAGGAACAGCCATCAGAAGCCTCTTAAACGTATAGGCAATCAGTTGCCCCATTGCAGCTCGGGCAGCGTCGTCCCATATACCTGCGCCTTGTAGCCCTTGATCGATTTATCAAACGCAATCAAAGTCGAATCGTGAAATAAAGGAATGGTCGGCAGCTCTTTGGCGGCGATTTCCTGCAGCTCGTGATAAATGCTTCTTCTTTCTTCCACACGCAGCTCAGCCGCCGCCTTCTTCAGCAAATCGTCGACCTTTGCATTTTTATAACCGAGACTGTAGCTTTTGTTCGCCGAACCATCGCTGTGCATGTAATTTTGCAAAATCGTCAGCGGCTCAGCGTTTGGAAGACCTTGAGTAGCAAGGGCAAGGTCGTAGTCTCCTTTCGCCTGCGCATCGCGGAACGCAGCTGTATCCAAAATCCTGATTTCTACATCCAGACCGATTTCCTTCAGCTGTGCCTGTATGAGCTCAGCTTGTGCCTTGTACGGATAGCGGTCGATGCCGTGCGAAGGTACGATCAGCAGCAAATTGTGCCGTTTGCCGCCGAGCGCTTCTTGTGAAAGCTTCTTCGCCTCCACCATATTCGCTTCCGTTTTGGTAGCCTTATAGAAAGGGGATGTGTAGTTAATGAGATCGGCAGTAGCAACCGGGTAACCTCGATACAGCTCCTTCACGATCATTGCGCGGTCGATAGCCAGACTGATTGCCTGGCGAACCCGCACATCCTGAAGCGGAGCCTTCTTGCCATTCGGGTGAAGGTAGTGTGAAATGGTTGACTTGCTGACAGACACATCAAAGCGCTTGTCCTTCAACAGCTCCTGTGCCTGCTCGGGCGGCAGCGCCCCCAAGTCCATGACTCCATGAATTTCTCCCGCCTTCAGTGCAGCAAGCCGGGTATCCGGACTTGGAATGGTGCGGACAACAATTCTCTTCTCCTTCGCTTTCGGACCGTAATACGCCTCGTTCGCCTCCAGCACCAGATGGGAATCCTTCTTGTGCTCCTTCAGCTTGAATGGACCGGTTCCTTGAGGCAACCCATTAAAATCGCCCTTCTCATCAAAGTTTTTCGGACTATAGATGGGGCTTGAGAAGTTAACCATCGCATAAGGAAGCGTCGGCTGCGGCTGCCCGAAGGTCAGCTTAAACGTCAGCTCGTCTACCTTCGTAACCGCTTGAAGGGAAGGATACGAGGTTTTGACATTGAGTGTATAGAACGGCGAGCTCTTGGGACTCACCTTGTTGTATCGGTTGAAGTTGGCAATTACCGCATCCGCGTTAAGCTTCTCCCCGTCATGGAATACAACATTTTCTCTCAGCTTGAACGTCCATTCCTTGCCGTCCGGGGACATCGACCAAGAGGAAGCGAGCTTCGGCACCGGCTGACCGTCCTCACCTCCTGCAAGTAGCGGTTCCCATACATACAGGATATAGCTCGTATAGAAAGCGTCCTGCGCTCCAGGCGCAAGGTCGCGCGGCGCAGCCAGCACAATCTCAGCAGGCTTCGGTGTAACGGCAGACGACGGTGTTGGGACAGATGCTGGTGCGGAAGTCGCTCCCGAGCATGCAGAAAGGATGACTGCTGCCAGTACCAGCATCGCTGCCAGCAGCATATTGAGCTTGAATTTCATGATTTTCTCTCCCTTATTTATACGTAATAATTACTATTTGAAGCGACAGTTATTTCGCATGCTGCTCGCACTCGGAGCAGTAGCCGTATACTTCAAACCGATGCTGCGTCACCCGAAACGATTGCGGGATCTCGATGAGCGACATCGGACAATGCATGAGTGGAAAAACTTCATTACAGCCGAGGCAAATCAGGTGATGATGATGGTCGTGACGGTGTCCGGCGGAACAGCCAAGCTTATATTTGACGCCGTCTTCAAAGTCAAACTGCTCGACAATTCCGAGCTCCTTCAGAACCCGAATGTTTCGATAAATCGTATCAAAGCTTACGCCGGGGTATACCGTCGCCATGTGCCGGTACACATCCTTGGGCAGCAGGAAGCTGCTTGTTTCGGCAAACAGCTTCAGCAACGTCTTGCGCTGCGGCGTGATTCGGATGCCATGCGTCTCAAGTCGACGAAGCAAAGGATTAATAGTGCCCGTTTGCATGGATGACGCCTCCTCGCGAACCATTATGCCAAACCTTGTATCATGCGTGCCTCCAGTTCTTGTTTTTGAATATGCTCTCCGATAAAGACAGCTACATCCTGTACAAGACTCTGGGGGCGAATCGGCAGCAGCTCCACCTCGCGATACGCATATTGGAACAAGCATCGCTCGCCGGATTCCGCATCCGTAAAAATCCCTTTGGCCCGGTAAACTTCATCGGGCAAGCTTCGGAGCAGCTTTTCGACGGCAGCACGTGAAACCGCGTGTGATAAATAATGCGTGACCACCATAACATGATCGTAGGAGTGAACATGCTCATGCTGATGCTCATGACCACAATGCGCATGCTCATGCTGATGCTCATGTCCGCATTGCGAATGTGCATGCTGATGCCCATCACCACCGCAATGCGCATGGTCGTTGTGATGCTCCTCATGAATATGGTCGTCTTCGCTATGTCCGAACCCCCTGATCAACAGGCGATCCAGCAAGCCGTCCAGCTCACACCGAACCGTACCATGCACCTGAGCTTTCGGATTCAACTCGCGAACGAGTGCTTCTGCTTCCGCAAGCTCATCCGGACTGCCGCGGTCAGCCTTGTTCAGCAGCACAACGGAAGCCGCGCGAACCTGGTCTCGCATGAGTCGCCGCGTCTTACCGGCACCCTTGCTTTCCCAATGCAAATAATGGACAGCATCAACGACCGTTACGACAGCAGTCACTTCAATTCGCACCAGCAGGGCAGCATCGGTGACCGCTTCCAGCAGCTCAAGCGGATTCGCGACTCCCGTCGCTTCGACAAATACGAGGTCTGGCTGCGAGTCCTCTACCAGCTTCTTCAGCTCCAGCGCAACATCGCCTTTGATCGTGCAGCAAATACATCCACTAAGCAGCTCGCTTGTCGGGATCGAATCATCCAGCAGCTCACTGTCCAGGTTGACATCGCCCACTTCATTCATCATAACAGCCGGGCGCATCCCCCGATCCAGCGCATCCTGCAGCAGCCTTTTCAACAAGGTAGTTTTGCCGCTTCCGAGAAAACCCGACAGCAATACAACCGGAACTTTATTGCTCAAGTTCATCTTACTCCTTCGCTATGCCCCGCTCTGCACCAGGCACAGCAGCGGTCAGCTCTTGATTGAATGTATACAGCACCTGCTCCGCAAGGCGCTCACCGGCCAAATGCTTTTGAACGATTTGTTTGCCCGCTTCAGGAGTGACCTGCCTGTACCAAACCCCTTCCGGATAGGCAATCACAACGCAGGCGTCGGCACATCGACCGTTGCATAGGGTCCGCGTCGTATGAACAATGCGGTCGGCACCGAACCTTGCAATCTCGCTCCTGATCGCCTTCGTCACATCATCTGCGCGATTAGCAAGACAGCTGCCGCCGTTGCAAATCAAATAATGACAGCGGGTGCCTTGCAAATTCCAGGTTGTCATAGACAACCACCTCTCGTCGTTTCGTTTTGACAGATGATGCCGAACATCATACAATTGTCATTAAACGTAATTGTTACGATTATATATGGGATTGAACTTGTTTTCAAGCAAAAAAAGTCGAAGCCTGTGAGGAGCGATGGATATGGACAAGGTGCCTGCAATTATTTTGAGCGGATTTCTCGGCAGCGGCAAGACGACCCTGTTGCATAGAATGCTACAGGAAACACGGCGGCGCGGGATCCAGGCGGCTGTGTTAATGAATGAGCTTGGAAAATTTGATGTGGACGGATTTGCGATAAATGAAGAAATTCCAGAGAGCGCCATGGAAAAGCTTCTGGACGGATGTATATGCTGCAGTAAAAAGAGCGAGGTAGCCACATACACAACGAAGCTGCTCGACCGTCAGCCGGATGTACTTTTCATTGAGTTGACAGGCGTCGCCAATCCGGAGGAAGTGGTGGAATGCTTCAGCGAACCGAAGCTGAAGGACCGTATTGTGCTCAAGCGAATCATTACCGTGCTGGACGCAGAGTGGACTCTGGAATACAATAGTATCTTTCAATCGGACCGCGAGCTGGTCCATACCCTCAGAAGACAGATGGAAACAGCCGATATTATACTGATCAACAAGCTTGATGTTGTCCCGGAAGCCAGGCTGCCCGCGATTGAGAAGGCTGTCAGGAAGCAAAATCCGACAGCTGTTATGTACCCGACTACGCATAGCCAGGCACCGCTTGATTCCTTGCTGGAAGGCATTGAGCCTCTCGGCAGAACCGCATCAACAGCTCCTGCCGCTCCAAGACTCCGGTTCCAAATGGCGACAGCGGAGCATCGCCATACCGACAGCCACAAGAGCGTCAAAACTTCCTTCAGCCGGGTCGGAACGCTGACGCTTGTGCCTCCGCCGGGCGGTGTCATGCCCGAACCGAAGGATACCGATAAATTTCTCAAGCGCTGGAGCAGCAAGCTGCTCAGAGCCAAGGGCTATCAGAACAATCGATTGATTCAGCTTGCAGGCGGCCGCACCTATACGGAAGATTCCGAATACAATGGACCGCCCTACCTCGTGCTGATCGGCATCGACCTCGACGAACCATCTATTCGCACAGACTGGGAGACCCTTGCGAGCCGGACTTCGGTCGGTAAATAACGTAGCTGGTTGGGGTTTCTCGCACGATGACCTGAAGGCATTGCGGCTTGTTCGCCATGCCTTCAAGGCTATGCTGGACAAGCGTCCAGATTTGCTCAGCCATCACCTCGGTTGTCGGGGGACGGTCTTGAAACTCCGGGTGCTCATTCAACAGCGTATGATCATAACGGTCATGAACCAGCTTCTTCAGAAGCTTAAAATCGACCAGAAAACCAATTTCATTGAGGGCGTCCCCGACAATCGTCAGGTTAATCGTATACGTATGGCCGTGTACCCGCTTGCAAACCCCCGCTTCTTCCGCAGGAATATAATGTGCGCAGGACAGACTCATCTCTTTATTTAATTCGTATGCATACTTGTGCGGTGCAGTGGGATAAAACATCGTTCATTCAAACTCCTTCCTGATCTACTTCCATTATAGCGCATTCGTCCTAGTGCCGCGACCGTGTCATTTGACACTCGAAATTTGGAAATGTATAGTTAATCGTAAGGTTTACTTTTAGTGAAAAAAGGAGCGATATGATGTCCAGCAACCTATCAGGAGCAGATACCCGCATTCCCGTAACCGTGCTCACCGGCTTTCTCGGCGCAGGCAAGACAACGCTGTTGAACCATATTTTGACGGCCGAGCACGGCTATAAAATCGCCGTTATCGTAAACGAATTTGGCGAGGTTGGCATTGACAACCAGCTCGTTGTCGGAGCGGATGAAGAAATATTTGAGATGAACAACGGCTGTATCTGTTGTACCGTTCGCGGCGACCTGATTCGCATTCTAGGGGAGCTGATGGATGCAAGAGAAGGGCGCAGCAGCCGCAAGATTGACTTCGATCGCGTAATCATCGAAACGACGGGACTTGCCGATCCCGCTCCCGTTGCACAAACCTTCTTCGTTGATGAAGAAATGGCCTCCTACTACAAGCTTGACGCGATTGTAACCGTCGTAGACGCCCGCCATGCGCCGCAGCATCTGGATGAAGGTCATGAAGCGCAGGAGCAGGTCGCGTTCGCCGATATTCTACTCCTGAACAAAACCGATCTTGTCGGCGAAACGGAGCTTCAATCTCTTGAGAAGCGTCTACGCGTCATGAATCCATACGCCAAAATTTACCGTACGCACAAATCCGTAATTTCGCTTGACAACATTCTTGGCGTAGATGCTTTCGAGCTGGAGAAGAAGCTGGAGCTAGAGCCTGGTTTTCTGGAGGAGGAGCACCACGACCACGATGATGACGTCACCTCTATTGTTCTGTCGGACGAGCGGCCGCTTGACTTGAACAAGCTGGAGGCGTTTCTTGGCGAATGGCTGCGGGATCATGGTCCGGATACGTTCCGTTACAAGGGTATTTTGAACATCAAGGGTGTCAAACAGCGCATCGTGTTTCAAGGGATTCACATGCTGTTTGAATCGACTCCCGACCGTGATTGGAGAGACGGGGAGCTGCGCAAGAGCGAAATTGTCATTATCGGGCGCAATCTGGATCTCGCATGGTTCAAGGAGCATTTCGCCGGTTGTATTACAGATCCTTCTGTCCCTGTGAAATAAATCATGCAAACATCGGTCGAAGAACACCGCCGTGAAGCACCGTCTACTGTCAGATGTATGGTCATTACCGTGTCGGATACCCGCACACAGGATACTGACAAGAGCGGCAAGCTGATTCGGGATCTCCTTCAGCAAGCGGGAGGCTACGAGCTTACTGCCTATCAGATTGTTAAGGATGATTACGACAGCATTCAAGAGCTCATCCGTGAAGCAGCCACCGGCGGAATTGCAGAAGCGATTCTATTAAACGGAGGTACCGGCATTGCACGTCGAGACACGACTCATGAAGCCGTTCGCGACCTGTTGGATAAGGAAATGCCGGGCTTCGGAGAGATTTTTCGCTATCTCAGCTTTACGGAGGATATCGGTTCGGCTGCCATCCTGAGTCGCGCAGTTGCTGGTGTCGTAGGCAATACGGCTATTTTCTCCATGCCCGGCTCTACGGGTGCAGTCAAGCTCGCAATGACCCGCATCATTTTGCCGGAATTGAAGCATGTCATGCGTGAAATTTATAAGGATATCCGCCACTAACGATGAACGGCCCCAGAACGGTACGACGAGACGTCGACACTTTCCTGGGGCCGTTTGTTCCGTTATTCCGCTTTATTAATGACAACGACTGAACGCACAATATCCGCCTTGTAACCGCGAATCACCTTATCAAAAAAAGCAAGTGGAACATAGGTCATTCCGTCCTTCAGCACCGGCGCCTGTCCGAGCTGAATCGGTGCGGTTTTCATATAGCTGTAGTCGTCCTTGCCGATGGACAAGCCAATGCCATTGCCGATCGTTACGCTGCTGTCCTCCTCGTTCCAGGACACCTTATACCCGAGCTGCTCGGCAACCGCGCGCAGCGGCACCATGCTTACTCCGTTGCGTTCGGTATATGCTAGTGCGCGAAGCCTGCTGCCGTTCACCATGACATCGTGGGGACCTGCGTCCAGCACCACAATTCGGGAAGGGGTTGTCTGCGCAGGGATACTTTTGGTCGTCGGTCCATGATAGACGAGCAGCTTTCGTCCCGCCAGACTGCCTTCAAACTTCTCTCCGGCTTTCGTTACGATTTCTGTGTGATCGCCCAGATGAAGCTTCAGCTGCAGCGCTTCGCTGACCAGCTTGTCGTCAAATACGCCCGCTTTCGCCGTCAGCTCGTTATCTGCCGCAATAACAGCCTCCGTCGTGTATTGAGGCGGATAGATCATAATCATCTGGCTGTTGCCGTCATAATAGCCGGTTACGGTCATCCCTGCTTTAAGCGATGCGCCATAAGCCACATAGGTGCGATCCGTAAGAACGAGCACGGCAGGCTGCCCTTCCGCCCCTTCCAGCGTAACACGAATGATCCCGGTTTCCGGGTTTCTCTCCGAAATTTCAGTAATCGTTCCTCTGACCGATAGAAGCTTGTTCATCTGGAGCACTTCCTTCCGGTCCGACGATTCGAGCTCCGCATGAATCGGCTTTACCCCGGCATTCAACGTTGCGCCAGCATGGCTATCCGCCAAAGTCGAGCCTGCAGGCAATGCGATCGTCGCCGCCAATACACTCGCCATCCATATCGTACCTTTTTTCATCTCCCAAATCTCTCCTTTATCTATCGCTTACAGCCTCCAGACGGAACAACCTCCCATAAGGTTGCACCCTAGAGTGTAAATCGTGATGCAAGCTCCTGCAGCTCCCCGGCTTTGCTGGTGAGCGAGGTGGAGGAAGAGGATATTTCCTGCATGGAGGCAAGCTGCTCTTCGGCTGCGGCGGATACGTTCTCGCTCTCTGCGGCGGACTTGCGCGCTACCTGGGCAATTTCCTCAATGGAGAATACCACCTTCCCGGCCTGAGCCTCCATGGTATTCGCCGAACCCGACACCTGCTGCGCTTTCCCGGCAATCTCCCCTACATATTGCTCAATTTGCCGGAACAGTGCGCCTGCCGTCTGGACAACCCCAAG
>JBEPYM010000021.1:0-34502 GCA_041641375.1 Paenibacillus sp. | reverse complement strand
AAGCCGATTCAGCGCAACGCGATCATCGCGCTCGGTAATTTCAAGGATGAAAGTGCGGTGCCGCTGCTTTGCAAGCTTCTGGCGGAGGATGAGCGTCCGGTGATACGGGGGACCGCGGCGTGGGCGCTTGGCAGAATCGGAGGCAAGGAGGCTCGCGATGCGCTCGCTGCCGCCCTGGAGGGCGAACGGGACGACACGGCTCGCCAAGAAATTGCGAATGCATTCGCATCCGCCGAGTCAAGCATGGTACAATAGCGATACCGTAATGAATGAGGTGGGATGCGGATGGCGCCAGCGATTCGACAACATGAGCAATTATTTTTGGCGGTATGGCCGGATTCGCCGATTGGCCCGATTGGACTTGCGCGTTCGGAGCATGGTCTATGTCTGACCGAATTCGGTGATCGGGACGCGATCGGGACAGCGGCGGCCAACTGGCTGCGGCGGTATGCCCCGGACAGCCCGGAGCCTGTCTGGGCCCCGGAGAAGCTGACCCGAGAGGTGGAGCAGCTGCGACAATATTTTTCCGGTGAACGGAGCCGATTCGAGCTGGAGCTCGATTTGCGGGGCACTCCGTTCCAGCGAATCGTCTGGGACGAGCTGTGCCGCATTCCGTATGGCGAAGTCCGCTCTTACAAGGAGGTTGCAGCAGCGGCCTGCAATGCGAAAGCCGTTCGCGCCGTCGGCGGGGCGAACAACCGGAATCCCGTAGCCATCATCGTGCCGTGTCACCGGGTTGTCGGTGCGGACGGGACGCTTGTCGGTTATGGGGGCGGGCTTGCGAACAAGGAGCTGCTACTGAAGTTGGAAGGAATCAGCCTTGGGGGGGCGATTCGGGCATGAGATATGTGCATCTGGACAACGTAGAGCCCGGCCAATACTTGGGACGGACGATTTATTCCGCATCGGGAGCTGTTCTTCTGAACGAAGGGGTTCAGCTAACCGTCTATATGATTAGTCAGCTGCGGCGCATTGGCGTGACGATGATCTATATTCGGGATGCGCTCTTTGAAGATGTGGTGATTGAGAATGCGGTCACCGACGAGACGAAGCGGGCCGTCATGAAGCGAATGGGCGAGACGTTCGAGCTTGTGCGGTCTGGCAAGGATTTCAATACGAAGCAGATGAGCATGACTGTCGATACGATGCTGGAGGATTTGCTCCGCAATCGCGACGTACTCGTCCAACTGAACGATATCGTTACGGAAGACAACTCTTTGTATATTCATGCGGTGAACGTCTGTATGATGTCTGTGCTGGTTGGCATAAACCTGGGCTTTAACAGCACCCAGTGCAAGGAAATCGCGCTCGGCGCGCTGCTTCACGATATCGGCAAGGTAGGGCTCGATGCAGAGGAGCTGTCGGACAAGCGCAAGTCGCACGTGTGGAAAGGCTTCGAGCTGCTGAAAAACAAGCGGGAATACAGCTTGCTCATCGCGCATGTTGCCTTTCAGCATCACGAGCATGTCGACGGCTCCGGTCATCCGCGGAAGCTGTTCGGAGACCAGATTCATATCTATGCCAAAATTGTGGCAATTGCGAATCTGTACGACAATCTGGTGTACGGTCGAAGCGGTCATGAGCGCATGCCACCCCATGAGGCATGCGAATATATGATGACGCTTGCCGGCACGAAGCTGGATAAAGACATATTGGTGCAGTTTCTGAAGATTGTTTCGATCTACCCGACGGGTTCGTCCGTCAGGCTGTCTAATCGGGAGATCGGGGTGATCGTCGGTCAGCATCGGGGTTTGCCGGGCAGGCCTGTCATCCGTGTCGTGAGCAAGCAAAGCCCGGATGATGATATCCAGGTGAAGGAAATCGATCTGGCGGTGCAGACGACCGTTTTTATCGAATCCGTGCTTCAATAACGTTAGAAAGAGAGAGGCGGCTTTCGGAGATGTTTTGGAATATTGCTATACCTGTACTTACGTTAATCATTGGCTTGGTCGCCGGTTTTTTTATCGGCGTATATTATTTGCGCAGGCAGCTGGAGAGCATGCAGAACAATCCCGTCATGATGCAGGAGATGGCGAAGCGGATGGGATACAACCTGAACAAACAACAGATGAACCAGATGCAGCACATGATGCGCAACCAGCCCAAGGGAGGGTTCAAACGCAAATGAGCGGCACGAAGGATTACAAAAACGAGTTGGTTGAGGCGAATCGTCAGCAGCTGGAATACCATGTGAAGGAAATTTTGCGGCTGATCGGCGAGGATGTCGATCGTGAGGGATTGCAGGATACGCCGGCCCGAGTCGTCCGGATGTATGAGGAGATTTTCTCCGGGTATTCGGTAGACCCGAAGGATGTACTCGGCGTGACCTTTAACGAGAATCATGAAGAGCTTGTCATTATCAAGGATATTGTCTATTACAGTCAATGTGAGCATCATATGGCGCCCTTCTACGGCAAGGTTCATATGGGCTATATCCCGAGCGGCAAGATCGCCGGGCTCAGCAAGTTTGCCAGGCTCGTCGATGCGGTGACGAAAAAGCTGCAGGTGCAGGAGCGCATCACCTCCGAGCTCGCCGACATTGTGGAGCGCGAGCTGAGTCCGCATGGCGTGATGGTGGTGGTTGAGGGCGAGCACTTGTGCATGTGCGCGCGCGGCGTTAAGAAATATGGCAGCCAAACGTGCACGTCGGCGGTACGCGGGCTGTTCCGCACCGATTCGGCGCTGCGTTCCGAATTTTTGTCTTTGATCAAGGGATAGACGTACAGCGCATGAAGAAGCCGGGGTGTCGCAACGCGACTGCTCCGGCTATTTTTTTGAGATTGCAGCGAACTCTGTTAAAGGAGCAAGCAGATGTATGGGAGCTACCTGTTGAATTCAGCCAGCCTGAATCTGGATGTCGGCACATTGGGATTAAACAACCTTGCGGTCTCGCAGCATGTGTAATTATGGGAACAAGTAGATTCATTGCCTCATGGTAACAAAATGTTACCAATGATCCAATTACGGCGCGAATTATCGAGGGTGAAGTAGCATTTTGTTACCAGCGATAGTGTGTAAGCGATTGCATTTGGTGTAAAGCAGGTATGAGGTAGCATTATGCTCCTATATCCATCGTTTTTCGTTTGATTTGAAGAGAGATGGTAGCATTTTGCTCCTTCTATCCTTACATGCTTTATTCAAGGAGCGTACTGCAGCCTAAGCATACAAGCGTGGAGCGCATGCAGAGCCTCTCTAAGGGCTTTTCGCAATGAACGGACAAGCCGTGGGGGAGGGGGGATGAGCTTTTCGCAATGAACGGACAAGCCGCGGGGGCGAGGGCTGTATCCCTGAGGAACCTGCTGGGTTTTTGTAACTCGAAAAAATTGACTTGCCGGTTTACTTGGAATCGGGTATCGTAGCTGACAGGAATGCAAGCGCAGGCGGGCTTTGAACGGATCGCGGATCGCTTGTTAGACTTGCGGCGGAGGGGCGCTAACAGTGACGGTAGCCATGGCGGCAGCGGTATTTCTATTAACCATTACACTGGTGATTTGGCAGCCGAGAGGGCTCGGCATCGGATATTCGGCGGCAGGCGGCGCTCTGCTTGCACTTGCGCTCGGCGTTGTATCGTGGTCTGACGTATGGACAGTGACCACAATCGTATGGAATGCGACGTTTGCCTTCATCGCTATTATTTTGATTTCGCTGCTGCTCGATGAGATCGGCTTTTTTGAATGGTCTGCGCTGCACATGGCGCGAATGGCACGGGGGAACGGTCTGCGGCTGTTTCTATTCGTCATCCTGCTGGGCGCCGCCGTCTCGGCGCTGTTTACGAATGACGGCGGTGTCGTCATCCTGACGCCGATTGTGCTTGCGATGGTGCGGGCGCTTCGCTTCGACAACCGGATGATTTTGCCGTTCATTATGGCAAGCGGCTTTATCGCCGATACGACCTCATTGCCTCTTGTCGTAAGCAATCTGGTCAATATCGTATCGGCTGATTATTTCGGAATCGGGTTTGCGGAGTATGCGAGCCGGATGCTGGTGCCGAATCTGTTCGCGCTGGCGGCAAGTATGCTGATGCTCTATCTTGTCTTTCGACGCGACCTCCCGATCCGTTATGAGGCCGACAGCCTGAAAGCTCCTTCGGAGGCCGTTACGGACTGGAGGCTGTTCAAGCTGTCCTGGTGGATATTGGGGGGGCTGCTGATCGCTTATTTTGCATCAGAGGCGTTTGCCATTCCGGTCTCGGCGGCGGCGGGTTTCTTCGCTGTGATTTTGCTCATCGCGGCGAAGGCGAGCAGGAAAATCGATACAACGCGAATCGTGAGGGACGCGCCATGGTCGATCGTCGTGTTCTCCATAGGCATGTATGTGGTCGTATACGGGCTGCGAAACGCGGGACTCACCGATATGCTTTCCGCCGGGATCCGCTTCCTCGCAGAACAGGGCATGCTAGCCGCCACGATCGGAATGGGTTTCCTGGCTGCGGCGCTCTCCTCCGTCATGAACAACCTGCCGACCGTGATGATCGGTGCCATTGCGATTCAGGATGCCGGTATGGAGGGATCAGTACAGGAGGCGCTCGTCTATGCGAATGTAATTGGCTCCGATCTTGGTCCCAAGATGACCCCGATCGGTTCGCTTGCAACGCTTCTGTGGCTGCATATGCTGTCCCGCAAGGGGCTCCGCATTACATGGGGTTATTATTTCCGCGTCGGTGTCGTGCTGACGATTCCGGTGCTGTTGGTTACGTTGCTGGGATTGTACCTGTGGCTGAAGCTGATTCTGTAACTATCTGGATGACGGATGGACGACCGAAATCTGGTCCAGGAACCCTAGGGTGCGCTTCAAATATTCCTGCTTGCCCGCCCGGTACAGCAGCTCGTGGTAGGCGTTCGGAAGAAACCAGTAATCGGAAAATGCGACGTGACGTTGATTGGCTGCGATCAGCTCCGCCACCTCGTAAGGTGCTTTCTCGTCAAGTCCGCCGTGGATAATGAAGGTCGGGATTGCGTATGTTTCCTCATGAACCCGCTGATACGGAACATCGCTTAGCCTGACGCCGTTCACAAGCGGGAAAAACAGCCGCAGCAAGGAAAGCGAGGGCTCGCGGGGCACGCGGATCGCCTGCTTCAGGTTGTGGTACAGCGTGTCTGGATCGAGCAGGAACAAGCTGTCGAGAATCATGCCGTGAATATGCTCCGATTCCAGCGCCGCTTGAAGCGCGGTTCCCGCTCCCATTGAGAAGCCCCATACGTATATGCGCTGCGCGCCTTGCTCCTTCGCATATTGAACTGCGCCGAGCAGCTGCTGGGACTCCTCAATGCCGCCTGTTGCGATGCCTTGAAATTCCTTCGAGGCGAAGCCATAATCGAACATCAGGACGTTATAGCCGCGCTTATGCACGGAGTTCGCCAGCTCATACATCGGCACCCAATGCTCCTCACGGTTAGCCCCATAGCCATGGGAAAACACGATGGTGCGATCCGACGCCGAAGCGGCGGGAATATACCAGCCGGAAACCATACGCTCACCGCTCGCGCTCGGGAACACGATATCGCGGTAGGGTGTGCCGATTGCCTGCAGCGGATTCGATTCCAGAGGAGCGACAGCCGGTCGGGCCAGTTGCCAGGCGATATAGGCGTGTACGCTCATCACTCCGGACAATGTGAAGCACAGCATGAGGAGCAGGCCGATGAGCCAGGCGCTGCGCTTGCGGGAGCGCACAGCTGCAGGATTGGCAGCGGTTACAATTGGCGGTGAAGGAACAGTGATTGGCGCGCCTACCGGACGGTGTATGTCCATGCTCGTACCCTCCTCATGCGCGAAATTTGTCGATGAATATTGCCTTCTATATTCATATCGTATGCGCCTCGGCAACATGAGTCAATGGTCCCGGCTCAACTGTAAACCAATTGTAATGTTGTCGTAATATATCGAGGAAGCATTCTTGTCGCGGCGAGCCTAAGGGTGGTATACTCTACGTAACTCGGTTTCACCATGTGAAACAATAGGCAGGGGTTTTGAGCAGAAATGGACGATCAGAAATTAACGGTCCGCGCAGTTGAGCGGGCTTTAGATATCGTATTGTGTTTCTCCGAAGGGGGAACACTCAGCTTGACGGAGATTGCAGCCAAGTCCGGCTTGCACAAGAGCACGGTGCTGCGGCTGCTTGCTACGCTTGAAGGAAAAGGCTTCGTGCGCAAGGATGCCGCGACAGAGAAATACCGACTCGGCTTCCGGATCTGGGAGCTGGCGGCTTCGCTATCCGGCGACGACGAGCCTGCAGTGCTGCTGCTGCCGGAGCTTGAGCGGCTGCGCGATGAGCTGGAGGAGACGGTGTCGCTGTACATCCGCGACGGGCTGGAGCGTGTGCGGGTTCAGGCGGTGCAGAGCAACCAGGCGATTCGCCGCGTCGCCCCGCTCGGGGCGCGTATGCCGCTGTATGTAGGGGCATCCAGCAAGGTGCTGCTGGCGTTCGAGGAGGATGCGGGGCGTGCGGAGCTATTCGCCAGGCTCGACTGGCCGCCGCAGTTCGACAGGCGTGCGTTAGAGCGGCAGCTTGCCGATATACGCAAGCTCGGGTATGCGACCAGCATTGAGGAGCGCGAGCCCGGCGCCGCGGCGGTGGCGGCGCCGATCTTCAACCGCGCGGGCAAGCTGGTAGCGGCGCTCGCGTTAAGCGGGCCGTCGAACCGGCTGACGCAGGAGCTGATGCGGGAGCACGCCCGCTCTTTGCAGACCGCTGCGAAGCGGATGGGCGCGATGCTGCGCTGACGGCAGGGGTACGCTACCCGTCGCGATACTCCTGCGGAGTCAAGCCGAAGTGCTTCTTGAACACCTTGATAAAATAAGGCGTGTTCTGATAGCCGAGCTTGGCGGCAACCTCATATATTTTATCCCCGCTGCTTTTCAACAGGAAAGCGGCTTTTTCCATGCGAGTCCGAAGCATATAATCGCTTAGATTTTCGCCGGTTTCCAGCTTGTATACCTTTGACAAATAGACGGGGTGAAGATGTACATGATCAGCGATCGCTTGCAGGGAAACGTCATTTTGCAAATTGGTTTCGATATATGCATTGACCGCATGAACGACGTTGGAACGTGAATCGCGAATTTCCTTCGCCGAGGAATCCCGCATCGCCGACAGTGCGCTTCGCATCCATTCCTTGAGCTGATGCAGACTACGGAACGGCTCGCGTTCCAACCACTTCCCATAGTCGGCTCCGAGAACGTCCGCCAGCAGAGAGCCGTTCTTATGCGCGATATGGGAAAGCGAGGAGGAAATATGGGAGTATACTTCCATCGCATGCTCCTGGGAGTCGGGCCATCTGGTTTCAAGCTCCCGGAAGATTGCGTCCAGCTTCTCTTCCGCAGCATCCCACCGCCCTGCCTCGAGCAAGTGCAGGATGGTGGGTGGCTCATATAGCCGCTCCAGAGCGTGCACCGACTTTTTGTCCGGCTGACCGGACAGCGAGACGAACAGCTCCTTGTCGGTACCGATTGTTCGGCGAATCGAAGCGAGTGTCGACTGATACAGGTCAACGATATCGGTTGGGAATGTACCCCAGCGGCTAATGACGATCGAAATGCGGCCCTTCAAATATTGCTTGACGTTCTCCTGCAGCAGGGCGGCGATATGGTCAAGCGGCGATACATCCTCGGCTTGCAGCACGTACACGAGATAATCGTAGGCATCCTTGCAGTGCCACAGCTTGCAGCGGCTTTCGAACACCTCTTCCGCAATGTTGGAAACGGCATATTCCATTAAGGAGAGGCTGTTATAGTCATAATCGGCGAATTCCTCCTCCAGACGAACCATCATGACGGCTGTCGGCTTATGGAGTTGTATCGGAATGTTCAGCGAATCGAGCTGCTGCTGCATCGCCCCTTCCGAAAACCGTCTGCCTTGCAGCAGGTCCGAAAGCAATCGGCTGCGGAGGTGAGGCAAATGGGTTCGCAGCGTATCGGTGGCCTTCTGTCTGGATGCGATCTCCGCCCATTCCTGTCTGTATGCCTCCGCCGCCCTGGATACCTCGCGAATGAGCTCCTCGTCCGATACGGGCTTGAGTAAATAGGCATCCGCGCTCATGCGGATCGCCTGCTGCGCATATTCAAAGTCGGAATGTCCGGTAAGCAGCAAGCATTTGGTATGGCGGGTTCGCTCCCTGATGTGCTCAATCAGCTGCAATCCACTCATGCCGGGCATCCGGATATCGGTAATGACGACGGAAATCGGGTGCTTATCGATCAACTGCAAAGCTTCCGCTCCTGAATACGCCTTATAGACTTCGGTAAAGCCGAGCTCGTTCCATGGCAGGGTAACGGCTAATGTATCTACGACGGAGGACTCATCGTCCACCAGTAACAGTTGCAGCATATTGTTGATCCTCCAGCAGGTATAGTGTCTCCCCATTATACCTTGTCTCATCCCTTGAGTTATAGCAATATGTTAGGATGTATATAACTTTATTAACTTCACATCCGTAACAGAAAGAAGAAGATAATAGAACACTATCGATCTTCATTTATTTCTCTACACCGCCTTTCCTGTTATCGCTTACAATGAAGCTGTCAAAACAATCGCACTTTTGATAGGGGGATATGAGAATGGCAGCAACATGGAGAAAGGCATCTGCGGTTCTGCTTGCCGCATCGCTGACGCTTGCAGCATGTTCGGGCGGCGGATCGGGATCGAAGGACGGAGGAAAGGCAGCTCAGCAGCCGGCGAAAGAGGAAGGCTTGAAGCTGAAGGACGGCAAGTTTGATCCGCCGGTAACGATGAAGCTGGTCCTTGGCCACGATGAGCCGTTCCGCCAAGGCGAGACAGTTAACGACAACGTATTGACGCGCTGGGCGAAGGAACGCCTCGGTATTGAGATGAAGTATCTTTGGGAAACTTCAAGCAAGAACAACGGTTACTTGAACAAGGTCCGTCTGGAGCTGGCGGCCAACAATCCGATGCCGGACGTACTATATTTGCCGACAGGCACAACAGCCGAGAAGCAGCTGGCGCATGACCTGATGAAGTCCGGGCTGTATCGTGAGGTTGGTCCACTCTGGGATAAATATGCATCCCCGCAGTGGAAGGAAGCCATGAAGCAGGAGCCGACTGCATTCCAGCCGTTTAATGTGAATGGTAAAATTATGGGTATTCCTGTTCTCGATTTCGCGATGCATCAGGAAGTGGTCATGACGATTCGTGAGGATTGGCTGAAGAAGCTGAACCTGAAGGCGCCAACTAACTTGGCGGAGCTTGAGAAGGTACTGGATGCCTTCGTCAACCAGGATCCGGACGGCAATGGCAAGAAGGATACCTTTGGTTTGACATTAGGCTTGAAGGATGGTTTTTATAACCCGATGGCGGATGCCGGATTCCTCTTCGGTATGTTCGGTACGCTGAACGACTATTGGAACGATTGGAAGGGAGACGGAAACCTTCAGTACGGATCTGTTCAGCCGGGTGCGAAGGATGCGCTTGCCAAGCTGAAGGAGTGGATGGATAAAGGCTACATCCACAAAGAAGTCGGCCTGTGGGATGGCGAAAAGGCAGCGGAGCAAATTGCCAAAGGCCAGGCAGGTATTGGTTTCGCTGCACGCTGGGCGATCGGCCGCTACGATCCTGTAATTAAGAATGTACCGGGTTCTGAGCTCAAGGTATACCCGCTGCCGATGGGTCCGAACGGCAAGGCGATGAGACATGCGTCTGTAGGTGTACATGGCGTATTCTTGATTCATAAGGACTTCAAAACCCCTGAAGCTTTCTTCGTATACCAGAATTATTTAATGGAGCATTACGCTAATCCGAAGAAGGGCGGAGAGTTCGAGTTCGGCATGTTTGAAGGCTATGATTATGTCAAAAAGGACGGCAAGATATTGTCCGGCTCCGGCGACTTCCCGAAAGAAGCACCGCGTGTTCGTCCGTATAAGCATTCGATCGATTCCAACGGCGCACGGATTCCGAACCAGCGTCTGGAAGCGTACTCCAAGGTGTATAACAAGCAGCCGCTTGTCACGCCTTATGAAATCAAGGATGCGGCCGGCGTGAAGCCGACCGATATCGATGCGGCAGCCATCACGCTTCAGCAGAAGGATCTGCGCAGATTCAACCTGTTTGATACGGCGCTGACGCCAACGATGGTTTCCAAGGGTGAGTTCCTGCGCAAGATGGAGCTTGAGACATACCACAAGATGATGTACGGACAAGAGCCGATCTCCAACTGGGATAACTTCGTAAAGCAGTGGAATTCTCTCGGCGGCGAGCAAATTACCAAAGAAGTGAACGACTGGTACAAGACGATCAAGAAGTAAGAATACCGAACAGCAACGGGCGCGTAGCGTGATACGCGCTCGTTTTCTGTCTTGGGATAACTGTGCAAAGCCATGAAAAAGCGCTAATAAAAGCGTATGGATGTTCAAACATTGCTCTGTCCATGTACAAGCCAGCAGGGTAAGATGGGATTATAACAGGATGCTATAGGAGTTGATTGCATGAACGAAGTAAAAACAGCGGCATCCTTGCCATCGACGGCCTCGGGCAAGGAGCTGAAGGAAAAGCGGAAATGGGATTTCAAGCAAACATGGCCGCTGCATTTGATGATACTCCCACCTCTAGCTTTTCTGATTGTGTTTCAGTATTTGCCGATGGTGGGGCTTGTCATGGCGTTCCAGGATTATAAGCCGTGGCTCGGGTTTACGGGCTCGGAATGGATCGGACTTGAGCATTTCCGTACCCTATTTACGTACCCGGAAGCGACGCAGGTCATCAGCAATACGCTTATCATTGCGATTTCCAAAATTATTTTACAGCTCATTACACCTTTTCTCTTTGCCATTTTTTTGAATGAGATTCGGCTCATGTTTTTCAAGAGAACGATCCAGACGCTCGTGTATCTTCCACACTTCTTATCCTGGGTTGTTCTGGGAGGCATATTCCTGGATATCTTCTCGGTTTCCGGGGGCGCCATTAACAGAGTGCTCGGCTCGCTGTTTGGACTTGAGCCGATTTTCTTCCTCGGAGATGGAAGCTGGTTCCGTTTTGTCGTCGTAGTGACCGATACGTGGCAAGATTTTGGCTTTGGAGCCATTGTGTTCCTGGCGGCGATCGCCGGCGTAGACCCGTCGCTTTACGAGGCGGCAGAAGTGGACGGCGCTAACCGACTGCAGCAAACCTGGCATGTAACGGTTCCGACGATGATCCCGATCACGATCGTACTAGCAACACTTGCGCTCGGGAAAATCCTCAATGCCGGCTTTGACCAGATTTTTAACCTGTACAATCCGCTCGTATACAGCAAGGGCGATATTATTGATACGTATGTGTATCGGACCGGCTTGCTAGGTGGACAATTCGGATTTTCGACGGCAGTGGGGATGTTTAAATCCGTAATCAGCTTGGTCCTGATCGTGATTGCCTACAGGCTGGCGGCCAAATTTGCAAACTATAGAATCTTTTAGGGGAGGAGGCTGCGTCCATGTATTATAAATCAAAAAGCTACAAAATATTTGAAGTGTTCAACTTTATCGGAATCGGCTTGATGGGTCTCATTTGTATTGCGCCGCTCGTTCATATTTTGGCTGTGTCCTTTTCCTCTAAAGAAGCTGCAAGCGCGAATCTGGTCGCTTTCCTGCCGATTGGCTTCACCTTCGATTCTTACAAAATTACATTGTCCAATCCGGCTTTCCTGGGATCTATGGGGGTTTCCGCCATGCGGACAGTTGTGGGCACAGCGCTGACCATGCTGCTGACGGTGCTGGCGGCCTATCCTCTTGCTCAAGAAGAAGAGCGGTTTCGCGGCCGCACGATCTACGCCTGGATGTTCGTATTTACGATGTTGTTTAGCGGCGGATTGATTCCAACCTATATTATTGTTCAGAAGCTCGGGTTGATTAACACCTATCTTGCGCTCATCTTGCCTGGAGCTGTTGCCGTATTCAGCGTCATTCTGTTGTTGAACTTCTTTCGGAGTGTGCCCAAGGCGTTAGCCGAGGCGGCCTTTATCGACGGTGCCGGGCATATGACAACCCTGTTCAAGGTATATATACCAATCTCGGTTCCTGCAATCGCTACCGTATCGCTCTTTTCCCTGGTAGGTCATTGGAATGCCTGGTTTGACGCACTCATCTACATTACGGACAAGAAAATGTACCCAATGGCTACCTTGCTTCAGCTCATTCTTGCTCAAATCGATTTCCGGGAGCTTGCCAAGCTCGAGAGCGATGATTTGCAAAATTTATCCGATCGAGCTGTAAAAGCAGCGCAAATTTTTATCGCCCTCGTACCGATCGTTGCCGTATATCCATTCCTGCAAAAATACTTTGTTCAAGGAATCAAGCTTGGTTCGGTGAAGGAATAGGGAAGAACAGCGTTACCCGAAGGCCTCCGCCAGGCGCTTGTGTAAATTGCGCGCCAGCCTGCTCGCCGAACAGATGAATGAGACGTTGATTCACATTCCACGTACCACAGCCGGTGTCTTCGGACAGCGGCTGATTCATTTTATTTCGAAGCTCCTCCAGCTGCTGCTCGGACATCCCTGATCCATCATCCTCAATATGAAGCCTCCAGCCATCCACAGTCTGTTCTCCGGTTAATCGGATTTCACCAGCCTCGGGGTTCGGTTCAATTCCATGAATGACTGCATTTTCGACAATTGGTTGAACGATCAAACGCGGTACCTGGAGCTGCTGCATCTCCTCGGGCACATCGATCTGATAACGAATTCGCTTCATGCGGAGCTGTTGAATCGCCAAATAGTTGTCCACGAGCTTCAGCTCGTTTCCCAGGCTTGTAATTTGCTGCTCGACCCGTGTCGTATATCGGAAATACTCGCCTAAGTGAAGTGTCATTTTTACAACGGCTTCCTCATCGCCGATTCGGGCCATATTTTTGATAAAAAAGAGACAGTTGTATAGAAAATGAGGGTTGATTTGAGCTTGCAGCTGCTTGACTGTTGCTTCGCGGGAGCGAAGCTTTTCTTCATAGACATTATGGATAAGCTGTTCAATCTGGGACGCCATCTCGTTAAAGCGGTCAAACAAATAACGAAACTCATTGTTTTGCTTTGGAGTTACCCTTGCAGAGAAATCCCCTCGTTTCAGTCGCTGAACCCCATGGATCAGATCGCGAATGGGGACTTGAACATGGCGGTACAACAAGAAGGAAGCAATCATTCCAGCGGCTAGCAGCAAGGCGGTGGCTGTATAGAATAGATTTCGGTTAAACACAACAGGCGATACCATGCCGGACAGAGGTACATAGTTCACCAAATACCCCTGAAGGGTTTTCGAATAGGAATAGTTAATCAAATATTCTTCTTTGTCGATCGTGATGGTGCTATTTCCTGTGGGTTTTACGTTCTGAAAAGAAAGATTGCTTAAAATCACAGCCACCATGTGCGTATTCGAGGTTCGGTTCAATAAAGGCGCTTGACCCGGAATATACAAGAAAGGGTCGCTGCCCGGCTGCTTTTGATTGGTCAGCAGATCGGCGATCAAATCAGCGTTAATGCCAGCTTCAATGATAAGGCGAGATTCGCTAATACCGTTCGAATTTGGATTCATGGAAAAATGACGGACAAACAGCTTTTGCTCCCGTTCATTATTGCTCGTTCCCGATCTTGTTTGCAGCTTCCAGCGGTTTGTGTAGGAGGATGTGAAATAATCCTGTGTGTAAGTAAAATTGGAATTAACGGCAATCGTATCCTGAGAGGCGGGTGAATACAGTGCGAAATGGACGTTCCCCCCGTAATTCGTTAATTGCAGCAAGAGTTTATTGGAGATATCGGTTTTTAAGGCTAACGTGTTAAAAAATTGCGGGAACAGGTGGATATCGCGAAAGCTTTGCGCTTGCGGATCAGAAAGAAACATGATGGAAAAGGAAGACAGCTGTTCTGTCACGGTATCTACCTGCCTCGTAAGCTGGATGAGACTATCCAAGCTGTCTTTTTTTAAGTATCGCTCAATTAAGGAGAGGCTCGTTTGGTACGAGTACGTATACAGCGCCATAATCGGCGCCAGCAGGACGAGAATCAGGATAAAAACCTTGGAAAAAATATTTACATTCCATTGTCTCACGTGCTGTTCCTCCGTTTGGGCGCGTCTTCCTATATGTTACCACAATGCAATGCTGGATGTTATGTTGACGACGGTACGTGGGTCTCTCCCAGTTCCCGATAGTGAAGCGGCGCTTTGCCGGTCCAGCGCTTGAACTGCTTGCTGAATGTCGATATATCGGAATATCCGATCGAATGGGCGATATGCTCTACTGATGTATCAGTAAGCAGCAGTAATTCGGACGCCTTCTGCAGCTTTACTTTAGTCAAATAACTGCGAGGGGACATTCCATACACCTTGTGGAAAACTCGCCAGATTGAGGCTGCTGACAAACCGATTTCACCCGGAATATTGCCGATTGAACCTTCGGGATCGAACGCAATTCGTTCCAGAGACAGCAGCACGGCTTGGGCCATGTCTCGTTCCTTGGACGTATAGGCAAGCCGGCTCACGTCTTCCGCCGATTCGTGCTGAACAAGCGAAGAGACTAGCTCAAGAACGGCGTGATGCATATGCAGCTGCTTCATCGCCGTATAGATTGGCTGCTCCCCACGGTTTCCTTGAATGAGAGTCACGATTCGTTCCAGAATCGGGGCTGCTTCCGCCGCCGTATTCTCTTCTGCAGGATGAAAGCCACCGATCCATTGGAGCTTGTGTTCTATTGGTTCAAAACCGATATGGAAATGAAGCACAAGTCTGGTCATAGGATTCCCATTCATACCCGAGCAGCAATGCACCCAGCTCTTGGGAATGACCATCAAATCGCCGCGCCGCTGTACGTAGGTACGCCCGTTCATGACGATCAGACATTCGCCGTCGAGCCCGACTGTAATCTCTGTGAATCTGGAATGCTGGTGGGAGGGATAGGTCCACTGGGAATCGACGGTGCGGACGAAAGCTGCAAACAATTGAAAATGTTGCTCGAAATCCGGAAACATATGCTCCGAAAGAACCGAAGTTCGCTGCATATCCATTTTGACACACCTCGCTGAAAGAAAAGTCCAAACAAACTGAAGGGTATGAGCATTCCTTTTATCCTCACAATCTAAGTATAATACAAGATGTAAGCGATATCATTAACGAATATCAAAGAGGAGGAACATGATGATGGCAGTAAAAAAACGGATAACGGCGGGTGTGGCGATACTCGCATTATGTGTATCGGCGACCTTGGGGACAGCCTTTGCTGCACCGCCCGTACCGGAAGGACGCGCGCTCAAAGTGATTACGCAGGAGAAATTCCCGAATATGCCGATCGGCACTGCAACGGGTTGGTCGCATATGAATGACGACCGCAAGGCGGTTACGCAGCGTGAGTTTAACATCATTACACCGGAGAACGACTTTAAATTTGGCAAGGTTCATTCGCAAGGAACGTGGAACGGCAGCACCTATACCGGCGTGTACAACTGGACAACAACGGATGCATGGCGAGATTATACGAGCGCAAATAACATCAAGCTTCGTATCCATACTCTTGCCGGTCCGCAAATCAGCGGAGCGACCTGGCTATTTAATTACAGCGGGACTCAGCTGACGACAATTCTTCATGATCATATCGACAAGCTTCTTGGCAGGTACAAAAATAACACCCATATGAATTATATCGATGTTGTCAATGAAGCGGTTAATGACAATGGCACCTGGAGGAATCATACCCAATCGACGGATAAGACGCCATGGACAGCGATTGGCTACGATACGGACGCGAACGCAACCCCGCTTTATATCAAGCAGGCATTCCTTCGGGCGGCTCAGGTGAATCCGAATGCGAAGCTGGTGTATAACGATTATGGCGATGATCTTTCCGGAACAAAATGGACGAAAATTAAACAGATGGTGACGTATCTCAAAAATAATAACGTCCCGATTCACGCGATTGGATGGCAAGGACACGTGAACAAGAGCTGGAGCAAGACGGCAGAGCTTGCCGGATTTATCGAGTGGTGTATTGCGCAAGGGCTCGAGTTTCATCTGACGGAGCTTGACGTGACGGTCGGTACGAATCCAACTGCGGCGGATTACGATCAGCAGGCGCTCGTCTACCAGCGCATTCTCGATACGATGCTGAAATATTACCCACAGGTGAACATGGTATTCCAGATGTGGGGCTTCGACGATGCCAACAATTGGAGGAAAACAGAATTCCCGACGATCTTCGATGCCAGCCTCAATCCGAAGAAGGCGTATTATGCGCTTCAGAGCAGTCTTGAAGGCGGCTTGCTCAAAAATGGCGGCTTTGAACCGGGCATTGGCAACTGGACAGGGCTATCCTCCAGCGTCTCCTATGACACGAGCGTAAAGCGGACGGGCGGCGGCTCGCTCCGATCGAATAACCGTACGGCCGATTGGACGGGACCGACTCAGGATATTACGGAATATTTATTGAAATACGGCCAGGGGACGTATAAATACGACGGATGGATACGGACGTCAGGCGCCGCTGTGACGGGCAAGATTACGGTGAGGCTCAAGGTCAATAATACGTTTACGTACCATGGAGTATCCACTGCAGTAGACGGTACTGCATTCAAGCGGGTCACCGGAACGAAGAGCTTGACCTGGAGCGGTACGCTGCAGGAGGCGGTGTTGCTCGTCGAGACGCCGGGCTCCACGACAAGCTTCAATGTAGATGATCTCAGTCTCGTCAAGCAATAACATGGAAACAGGGATGCATGAATCGCCCGCGATTGCGGCGATGCGTGCATCCCTTTCGTTGAGTTGAGGGAGGTTAGTGTAGGATTTCGTAAATGTTTCGTACCATTGCGATAGCGGAGTGGTGCGTGATTTCGGTATCTTGAAAGTAGGCAATCTGAAGGAGGGATGAGGACATGCTGAATGAATGTATGCGTACGCTGCTGCTCGAGGATGGGGCAAGGCTGCTGCCGCTGCTGGCGGGCGCGGACTCGGACGTGGCGGGGTTATTGAGCGAGAGAGAGGTCGTGAAGGAGAGCAAGAGCTTTGTCGAGCTCGGAGCGGCCATGGCGGGAAGGTTTGAAATCCGCTCGGAGCATCGGGCTGCCTACGCGGCTGAGTGGAGGGAGCAGCGGGGAGAGCCGATGACGTATGTGCATAACGGCTTTGTGCTCGGCTGGATCGCGGAACGGGCATTTGATCATCACGTGGGTGAGGTGGAGCCGAATCCGAACTATTTGGGCTGCTTGTTCCGGGATGTGTTCTCGCTGCATCCAGACAAGCCGCTGCCTGCAGTGGAGCTGGAGGCTTTGATTGAGGGCTTGTGGCAGAGGTGCCTCGTTCATTATCACACGTTGACTGTGGATCGATTTAACATTGACAGCTGGATGGAGCGCTTCTACGAGCTGCATACCCGCTATATACAGGTGCGCGGCGCGCTGGCCGAAACGCTGGCAGCCGGGGATCAGGCGGCATTACTCGAAGAGATGCGGAGTGCCGGCTTGTACGATCCGACCACATCATTCATGCGATTGACGGCATCTATCCGTAACGGGGAAGAGATAGGGATAGCGGAGCTGACGGCGGCGCTGACGGCCGAATCGGGCTCCAAATACGAGCGGGCACTGCGTGCATATTGCGAGGAAGCGCTCGCGTACGGCAAACTTCTTGCAGGGGAGGTGCAGTAAACATGTCGGATTACATTACCCATACGTCCCTGTGCGAGGACTCGTTCCGACTCATTTTGCTGCTGGACGATATTTGCGAGCCATTCCGTACGGCGGTGAAAGAGCATCAGACTTTTGCTTATTTGGGCGCTTCCACCAACGGCGGGGATTCGTTCGTTCATAAGCTGTTCCACCAATACCGGGAGTCCTGGAATCAAGGGGAGCGCGATTCGAAGCTGACTGTCAAGCTGGCATTCTGTCTGGCTTGGGTATGCCACCGGGCGACGGATCGAATCACCAAGCCGGTATGCCGGGCGGCAGCCCGATTGCCCCATGAAGCGAAGCTGTGCAAAATTTATCACGATGGCTTCACATTCAAGGAAATCTATGTGGAGGGAGATGGGGCTTCCATTCCTGCCGCCGCACTGGAGCCGAATGCGGATAGTATTCCGGCAGCGGCTCAGCTGAGAATGCCTGCGCTTCAGTCCTTCGCCTGGTCGCTGGTGAAGCGGGTGCTGATGACGAATTATACGACAGCCCCTGATCTGGCATCCGAGGAATGGTGGAAAAATATGGAGCGCTGTCAATCCCACGATCAAAGGCTGCATATTTACGAGGAGGCTGCCTGGAACCCGGATCCGGATTATTTCAGACGGTTTATCGTAGACTCACAGTTCTATCATCGCGAGGATGCAGTTGTGAGACTTGCGAGCGATTTGCGTGCAGGAAGGCCGGTCTCTTCGGCGGAGGCTTCGGCGATCCTGGCTGCAGGCTCGAGCTGCCACTATGGGAAGGCGCTTGTGCTAACGATGGAATATGTGCGAAGTGCGAGCGAATTCTTTATGTCCGAGGCTATGAGCCTTGATGAGCTGGCGGATCGGCTGGATATCGGCAAGCCTGGCATCGACGGCAAGGGTGTGTAGCTGCAAGGATGGGGTCATTCGTGCTTTCGGTACACAGACGGCGGTACCCCTGTATGCTGCTTGAACACGCTTGAGAAGTGCTGAAACTGCATGCCGACGGCATCCGCTACGCTGCTGATGCTGTTGTCAGTAGTGGACAGCAGCTGCTTGGCGTGCTCGACCTTGCGCCGGATCACATATTGGATCGGAGTCATTCCCGTCGCTTTCTTGAACACCTGATGAAAGTAGCTGCTGTTATAGTGAAGCTGCTTGGCCATCTCATCGACGGTGATCGGCTCGTGGAGATGATCCTCAATATAGGCCATCAGCATGTTGAGCTTGTCCGACGGAAGCGATTCGCTGATCGTCGTGTGTACCGATGGGTTTGTCTCCAAGTAGAGCGCAAGGATATCGAGCAGCGCGGACTTGGCTCTCATCAGCGAGGTGAAGCCCGGATCGTCCATCGATAGCTTCAGCTCGCGGAACCGTTCGGCAGCGGCAGCGGTGTGGCTTACGTTGACACAAGGTGTCGTCTCGATGATATGGAAGAGCGGCACTTCATGAACGGTAGCGGAAAAATCGCAAATATATCGCGTGTAGGGATGATGGGGTTCGTTTCGATAGGTGATCTTCTTCCCATATGGAAGCAGAACAAGGTGTCCCGCCGTGGGCCGGAACTCGTTCCCATCGATATTGAAATAGCCCTCGCCGTCGATAATGTAGCAAAAACGATTGACGGGGGCGATCCAATTCGTACGTCCCCAGTTGATTTTGCCACTTTTATAGGTGACTCGATGAATGGACAGTTGGATGTTCGATAGGTAATCCCTCATAAAAGGAATCGTTCGTTGCTGCATGTTTTCCGGGATCATCAGGGTACCTCGGTTTCCTGAGTATAGCTGCGGCTTGCGGCTGCATATAATTATAGCATATGGAGGTAGATTCGGAATGGAGAACGTGGTACAGCAGTTGTTGCGTCTGCCTGTCACCTGCCTGTCGGATGCCCTGCAAGGGCGTAATCAGATGGGACCGGACATTCGTCCGTTGAAGGAAGGCTATAAGCTGGCGGGGCGAGCTTTTACCGTCAACGTCCCCCCGGGGGAAAATATTTCTGTGCTTCGTGCGATCCGTGAGGCGCAGCCGGGCGATATTCTCGTCATCGACGGTAAAGGGTTTTTGAGCCGCGCGATTGCAGGCGACCTTATTGTGGGGCTGGCACAGACGCTCGGTCTCGGCGGGCTTGTCATCGATGGGGTCATTCGCGATATCGAGGGGACACGGCAGCTTGATTTTCCGGTATTTTGCCGGGGGACGACCGTTGCGGCGAGCGGCAAGAACGGCGTAGGCGAGCTGCAGGTGCCCATCTCGTGCGGCGGTGTTTCCGTACAGCCCGGCGACTATATTGCGGCGGACATTGACGGTGTCGTCGTGATCCCGCAGTCGTCGGTCGAAGAGGTTATCGCGAAGGCGCAGGATCGGCTTGCGAAGGACGAGGAGCGCTCCGCCCGCATTCTGGGCAACCCCGACGCGGCGAGAGCGTACCTCGACTCGGTGCTCGGGGGCAAATCGTAGGGCTCGTTGCGGAAGGCTCGAAATGGGTAGTGCGGTAAAGCGATTGATCGTAAACAAAGCGTGCCGCTCAAGTTCTTCTGGCAAATCTGATTGTTTGAAAAGCTCCTTCGTGGGGCTTTTTTTCGTCTGGCGCTGAAACAGCGGGTCGGTCGGGAGGGTGGGGAAATGATCAAATAAGGCTTACGGGTCTCGTTACAATTTCGGTTGTGTGATACGCAATATTCATGTGATTCGGCAGGTTTTCGGCAGTAGCGAGAGGGTGATGGAGATACGTCGGAGTTTGGAGCTGATAAACGGGGATATATGGAAAATGTGTGGAACGCGACAACTGTTGCGACCTGGAGCTGGTCGGACACAAACTCGATCCTCACCTCATTGTACGATTCATCGTACAAAATCCTGTCTCACGGCTTCATTTCGACTCGTTTGTACGTTTCATCGCACAAAATCTCCCTACATGAGGTCTGAACCTGAGTTTTTGTATGAGGAATCGTACAAAGCGCCATTTGCATAGCTCTTGCCTATCACTTTGTATGAGGAATCGTACAAACTCTCGGTCTTACACTACTTCAACAACAGGGCGGGTGAACACGAAAAACGCGCAATACGAACACAATGAATGACACGATTATACACGACGATATCGATAAAACGCGGCGAACGCGACGAACAAGACGAACAAAACACGTCCGCGAGAAACTTGACGACGCAAAAAAATGGGGAGCGGCTCGAATTGAGCCGCTCCCCATTTGATGCTAGGCGCAGGAGCCGATCCGATCCGTGAATCGGACCCTGCGCTGCCGCCAAAATTATTTCGAAGCGAGAATTTGACGCAGCACCGTTTGGAGAATGCCGCCGTTGTGATAGTAATCCACATCAACCATCGAGTCGAGACGCACAATTGCAGTAAACTCGGTTTTTGCGCCGTTCTCGGAGGTTGCCGTTACCTGTACGCGCTGGCCAGGCTGAACCTCATTGGACAGTCCCACGATATCAACGGTTTCGCGTCCGGTCAGGCCGAGCGACTTCCATGATGCGCCTTCCTCGAATTGGAGCGGAAGCACACCCATGCCAACCAGGTTGGAACGGTGAATCCGCTCGAACGATTCGGCGATAACGGCCTTCACGCCGAGCAGGAACGTACCCTTCGCCGCCCAGTCACGGGACGAGCCGGTGCCGTATTCTTTGCCAGCGAGCACGACGAGCGGTGTGCCGTCGTTCTGGTACTTCATGCATGCGTCGTAGATCGACAACACTTCGCCGTTAGGCAAGTAGGTCGTCACGCCACCTTCCGTGCCTGGAGCAACTGCATTGCGGATCCGGATGTTGGCGAACGTTCCGCGCATCATCACTTCATGGTTGCCGCGGCGTGCGCCGTAGGAGTTGAAATCTTCCTTAGGAACGCCATTCTCGATCAGATAACGTCCAGCCGGCGAATCAGCTTTGATGTTGCCCGCAGGGGAGATGTGGTCGGTTGTGATCGAATCCCCGAACAAGCCCATTACCTTCGCGCCGCGGATGTCGGCGATGTCGTCAAGTCCGCCCTCAAGTCCTTCGAAGAACGGAGGCTCCTGGATGTAGGTCGACTTCGCATCCCACTCATACAGCTCGCCTTCCGGCACTTCGAGCGCATTCCAACGGTCATTGGCGCGGAATACGTCCTTGTACTTTTCGCGGAACGCTTCCGGGCTCATCGCCGCATTCAAGGCGTCCTGTACTTCCTTGGAGGAAGGCCAGATATCCTTCAGGTATACCGGCTGTCCGTCTGTGCCTACGCCGAGCGGCTCGGTGGTCAGGTCGATGTCGACCGTACCGGCGAGTGCATAGGCAACGACCAGCGGCGGCGAAGCCAAATAGTTTGCTTTCACCTGAGCGTGTACGCGGCCTTCGAAGTTGCGGTTGCCGGACAGAACGGATGCAACGGTCAGATCGTTGTCGGCAATCGCCTTGCTCACTTCATCCGGAAGCGGACCGGAGTTACCGATACAGGTAGCGCAGCCGTAGCCTGCAACGTGGAAGCCAAGCGTCTCGAGTGCGTCGACGACGCCTGCCTTTTGCAGGTAGTCGGTAACGACGAGCGAGCCTGGAGTCAGGGAGCTCTTCACATACGCCGGCTTCGTCAAGCCGCGCTCAACGGCTTTCTTCGCAAGAAGACCCGCACCCATCATCACGCTAGGGTTGGAGGTGTTCGTACAGGAGGTGATCGCAGCGATCACGACCGCGCCGTTTTTCATCTTAGTGGTTTCGCCGTTCGGATGCTTCACCTCAACGACCTCGGCAAGCTTCTCCTCGTTCAGTCCATATCCGCCCTTGTCAACCGGCTGGCGGACGATTGTGTTGTACGCGCTCTTCATCGCCGTCAATTCGATACGGTCCTGCGGACGCTTCGGACCGGCAAGCGACGGAACGATCGTACCAAGATCAAGCTCGATCGTATCGGTGAATACCGGGTCCGGAGTTGCATCCGTACGGTACATATCTTGTGCTTTGTAGTACGCTTCAACCAGCGCGACCTGCTCGTCAGGACGGCCTGTGCTGCGCAGGTAGTTTAATGCTTCCGCGTCGACCGGGAAGAAGCCGATCGTTGCGCCGTATTCCGGAGCCATGTTGGCTACGGTTGCGCGGTCCGCAAGCGAAATCGAGCTGAGGCCGGAGCCGTAGAACTCAACGAATTTGCCGACGACGCCCTTCTTGCGAAGAATCTGGGTAACGGTAAGTGCAAGGTCGGTTGCCGTCGCGCCTTCCGGCAGCGTGCCGGTCAGCTTGAAGCCGATGACTTCCGGCATAACGAAATAGAGCGGCTGGCCAAGCATGCAGGCTTCGGCTTCGATTCCGCCCACGCCCCAGCCGACAACGCCAAGACCGTTGATCATCGTTGTATGCGAGTCGGTGCCAACCAGGGAATCCGGATATACAACCGTCTCGCCGTTAACGGTTTTCGTTGCAGCTACGGATGCCAAATACTCGAGGTTAACCTGGTGAACGATTCCTGTTGCAGGAGGCACGGCACGGAAGTTGTCAAATGCCGTCTGGGCCCAGCGAAGGAAACGGTAGCGCTCGTCGTTGCGCTGGAACTCCAGATTCATATTCGTTTCAAGCGCATCCTTCGTTCCGAATGCGTCGACCATGACGGAGTGGTCAATCACGAGATCGACCGGGACAAGCGGGTTGATCCGCTTCGGATCGCCGCCTGCACGCTTCGTTGTCGCACGCATTGCCGCGAGGTCAACGACGACCGGAACGCCTGTAAAATCCTGCAGTACGATCCGCGCCGGAATAAGCGGAACCTCTTTATCTTCGCGGCCATTGGCCCAGCCGGCGATTTGCTTGACATGCTCTTCGGTAATCGCATGCCCGTCGTATTGCCGCACCGCTGCCTCAAGCAGTACTTTAATGGAGAAAGGCAGCTTGGAGATTGCTTGGTAGCCTTCCTGCTGTAGGGCAGGCAAGCTGTAGTACGCATACTCACGGCCGGCAGCCGTCAAGCTCTTGCGCACCGAAGAATAACGTTGGTTTGCAGCCATTTGTTCTCACGCCTCCTTAATTTTGCTTGGACGAGTCAGGCACCCTCAGCCGCCCGCCAAGTTTCACTGTATGAAACACGATTTCACAAAATGATCACAGTCTCAGTATAGCTTTTTTGCGCCGTTTCGTAAATAGTCATTTTCCTTCCTGCTCGCTTCATATATATATTTACAGTGCTTGGAGGGGGGAGCTTGATATGAGCGCCGGCTGGAAGCAAACGCTGTACGAGTATGTCCGTCACGCCAATCAGAGAGACCTTGAGTATCGGGCTATTCCGGCTGCCGTCAAGGTCGCAGACGAAAGCTTCGCACATGCGGAGGAAAGCAGGCTGCGAAGGCTGAATCAGCTTCACAAGGAACGAGGCATGAAGCCCGTCGAGTGCGAGACAAGGCTGCGGCTGCTTACTGTGAAGGAGCACTCGGATGATCTTGTAACGGCCGACATTGAGATGACGAAACGGGTCACGCTCCGCGGTAGAGGGGTCGATCATGATGAAAGCTCCGTACAGCGGGAACGGGTCCGTCTTGCCGCCTCAAGCGGGCGGTGGTTTGTGGAACGAATTGAGCCTGCCGTACCGGAACGGCTGTCGGAGCTGTCCCAGCCTCCCTCGCATCCATCCGACCATAAGCCTCCAAGGAAAGTTGCACAGCCTTTTATCAATAAAGACATTCTGGAGTCGGGGCCTGCCGGTGGCTCCCCCCGCGGAATCCGCTACAATCGGCAGCAAGCGGCTCAATACGTCGACCTGCATTGGAATGACCCGAATCCCGAGTACATTCATTTTGACGTGGACTGTACCAATTATGTTTCCCAATGTCTCTTTGCAGGTGCAGCCCCGATGAACTATACTGGTAAAAGAGAATCGGGCTGGTGGTATCGCGGCAGTAAACCGGGCTCCGAGCAATGGAGCTTCTCCTGGGCGGTAGCTCACAGCCTGCGCTGGCATCTTGGCTCAAGCCGGAGCGGCTTGCGCGGGGTCGAGGTGCCTGGACCGAACCAGCTTCAGCTCGGCGATGTGATCGTGTATGATTTTACCGGCAACAATCAGTTTCAGCACAGCACGATTGTAACGGCCTTCGACTCCTCCGGCATGCCACTGGTCAATGCGCATACGAGCAACAGCAAGCATCGGTATTGGGATTACCGGGATTCCTACGCGTGGAGCGATACGATCAAATATAAATTTTTTCATATTCCGGATGAATTTTAGGAGGTCCCTTCATGGCAAACAGAATTCGAGTCGGGCTTGTGTACGGAGGAAAGTCGGGCGAGCACGATGTATCGCTTTCGACCGCATTTGCCGTTATGCATGCGTTCGACTACAGCAAATATGAAATACTTCCCTTCTATATCACGAAGGATGGAGGCTGGAGAGCCGGTCCGACGTTGAATGCACCCGCGGCGGCGAAAGAGCTGCTGACCTGGGAGACTGCATCGGTTAAAGCTGCATTGCCGAAGGCAGCTGAGCCGGCCCCGGAGCAGACGGGAGTTGTACCGTTCCTGGGTTCGGATGGCAAGCAGGTTGACGTGATTTTCCCATTGTTGCACGGCACCTTCGGGGAAGACGGGACGATTCAGGGCATGCTGGAGATGATGAATGTTCCGTATGTGGGCGCGGGCGTGCTCGCCTCCGCTGTCGGCATGGATAAAGGCTTTATGAAGAAGTTGTTTGCCCAGGAAGGTCTGCCTCAATGCATTTACCGATACTTTACACGCAGTCAATGGCAGAGCAAGCAGGAAGATTATATTCTCGAGATCGAGCTGTCGCTTGGATATCCATGCTTCGTGAAGCCGGCGAATCTTGGCTCCAGCGTCGGCATATCGAAGGCGCGCAACCGCGAAGAGCTCATTGCGTCGGTAGAACTGGCATTCCGCTATGACCGCAAGGTAGTTGTGGAAGAAGCGGTCGACGCGCGCGAGATTGAGGTCAGTGTGCTCGGCAACGACAATCCGCGAGCTTCCGTTCCGGGAGAAATCGTATCCTCGAGCGAATTTTATGATTATAAGGCGAAATATATTGACGGCAAGTCTGCGATGATCATCCCGGCGGAGCTGACTCCGGAGCAGGTGAAAGAGGTGCGAGGGCTTGCGATACGCGCATTCCGAGCCATTGACGGCAGCGGACTGTCGAGAGTCGATTTCTTCTTGCTGAAGAAGGAGAACCGGTTCCTTCTTAACGAAATCAACACGATGCCGGGCTTTACGCCGTTCAGCATGTATCCGCTGCTATGGAAGGAATCCGGAGTATCGTATGCCGAGCTGCTTGACGAGCTTGTCAGGCTTGCCGTGGAGCGGCACCAGGAGAAGCAGTCGATCCAATACACATTTGAGTAGCTATTTTTGGTACAATAATAAGGGAGCAACACATATTCGTTCAAAATGTCGAAGCCGTTGAAGCTGGGAGGCAGTATCAGTATGGGATTTCAGAGCGAATTTAATTCGGTATGCAAATTCAAGTCGGAGCAGGAGCTTCATGATTTGCTGGAGTACGGACGAACGGCAATGATCAAGAAGGGCTTCCGGGTGTATCCGACGGGCCAGATGGTTATTGCCTACTCTCCGTCCAATGAGGCGGTGGCGATCGTCAAAATTACCGCCTCCATAGCGGAAATTACGTTTCAGGATGAAGATATTACGAAGGTCGAGATGGAGCTCGTCCGGCGCCTGACCGAAGCGGAGTCTAGAGTCCAAACGGCGCTAGCCGAAGAGATGTTTTTCGGTCGGCAGTAGTAGTAGGAATGACCATCCGAGGAAACCCTAATGCCTAATAAGGCGTTCGGGGAGGGTATTGGGTGATTGTTCGATTCGGATATGTAGCGATGTCGATGACGGTCAAGAGCTCATCGCCGTCCAAGACGATGACCGCCACTCACTTTGCGAAGCTGAATGATCGGGAAGCGGCTGTTCGCAAGCTGGAGAGAATCGCGGAAGAAAACCTGGCGAACACGCTGCGGTTGCTGCGGCATAACCGGGCGCATGATATCAAGCTGTATCGCATGTCGTCCAAGCTGATCCCGCTGATCGGCCATGAGCTGCTTGCGGGGTGGGATCCGTTCCCGCGGCTTCATGAGGCGTTCCGGGCGATCGGCGATTATGCCAGGCAGCATGCAATGCGGCTATCGTTCCACCCGGATCACTTTACCGTCTTAAGCACCCCTCGGCCGGATGTGCTCCGTTCATCGCTTGACGACCTGGACAGGCATGTACGAATGCTGGAGGCGATGGGGCTGGACAAAAGGTCGATGTGCAACATTCATATCGGCGGGACGTACGGGAACAAGGAGGCTGCATGTCAGCGGTTTATCCAGCAGTTTGGCGCGATGGACAAGCGTATTCGGGAACGGATCACGCTGGAGAATGACGACAAGACATTCACGGCACGCGAGACGCTGGAGGCTGCCGAAGAGCTTGGTGTGCCCATGGTGTTTGACATTCATCATCATGACATCAACAACGAAGGCGAGTCCTACGAGGAGCTGTGGCCGCGGATCGCTGCAACGTGGAAGGAAGCTGGTGTAACCCTGGAGCATCCGGAGCCGCTTCCGCCCAAAATTCATGTCAGCTCGCCCAAGAGCGTAACGGACAGAAGAGGCCACGCGGATTATGTCGATCCGGAGCCGCTGCTTGCTTTCTTTGCCGCCGCCGCACCAGTGACAGAGCGCTTGGATGTGATGCTCGAGGCGAAGATGAAGGACGAGGCGCTGTTTGCTCTGGTAGCGGCGATCAAGGATCGCGAGCGGATCGAGCAGCTGGACCAGGCGTCGATCCGGTATCAGTAAACAACGTGCAGCGCTCGCAGGCAGCGGGATCGGCAACTGTGCCGCTCCCGCTGTTTCTGTGAAATCAGGCGTATGCAGCCGAAACTTCACTTCGCTTGGAGCGTATATGTTGGTATAAGGAGTGACCTAAACATGTCCAATGAGGAGAAGCCGGCGTTTGCCGTCGGAAGCAAGAGCTATACGGCAGTAGCTGTCAATACGGCGGCTCGTGCAGGGGAATGGATCAAGAGCAAGATCGGGGAGTATGAAAATTTGTCGGTAAAAACCTCACATCACGATCTGGTGACGGAGGTCGATAAGGGCTCTGAGCTTATGATCAAGAAGCTGCTCCACACCTATTTTCCGGAGCATGGATTTCTTGGTGAAGAAAGCGCCGAGCCGGGATCAGCGGGGGCAATCGCCGCTCTGCAGGAAATCAAGAACGAGGAATATATATGGATTGTCGATCCGCTAGACGGTACAACCAATTTTATACATGGCTTTCCCTTCTTTTCGGTATCGATTGCGCTTGCCTACCGGGGAGAGGTTATTGTCGGCGTAGTTTATGATCCTTCGAAGGATGAGATGTTTGTAGCGGAGAAGGGCAAGGGCGCTTACCTGCGCGGCCGCAAAACCTCTGTAGGCAAGGAGCTGAAGCTTTCGGAGAGTCTGATCGCCACCGGATTTCCCGCTGACCGCAGCGGAAGCATGCCTGTCAATATGCGGGGAGTACAAGCACTGGCGCCACAAGTACGGAACATCCGTGTCGCAGGCTCTGCAGCCCTCCATCTCGCTTATGTAGCGGCGGGACGTCTAAGCGGCTTCTGGGAGATCGGGCTGAATGCCTGGGACATGGCGGCAGGTTATTTGCTTGTCAAGGAATCGGGCGGAATGGTTACCGATACGCATGGCAACCCATATTCGCTCGAATGCCGCAACGTTGCGGCATCGAACGGTCATATTCATCAACAATTGCTGCAGGCGTTGCAGGATGCGGACGCAGCAGGCAGTCAACCCTAGACGGGTTTTCCAGTATCGCAAGGCAATGAAATCAGGAAGCTGGTGCCAACCCCGACTTCACTCTGAACGGTAATGGTGCCGCTATGATCCTGGATCACCTTATGGCATATGGACAATCCAAGTCCGGTGCCATTTTCTTTCGTTGTAAAGAATGGCTGAAACAGTTTGTTCATCATCTCCGGTTCGATGCCTGTGCCTTTGTCTCGGACCTCGATCAGGATGGCGTTCGCTTTCCCGCGATACAGCTTAATTAGCACATGTCCGCCGGGTTCCATCGCTTCGAACGCATTTTTGATCAAGTTCAGCAGCACTTGTACGATCTTATCCTTATCGACGCGAACGAGAGTCGGCGAAAGCAGCTCATCTGAATAATGAATTTGATAGCCGCGCCTGATTCCTTCCGATTCGGTCAGTTGGATGGCACGTTGTACGCAATCCTGTACGGCATGGGGCTGGAAGCTGGTCGCTCCCGGCTTGGAAAACTGCAAAAATTCAGCGGTCAGCTCGCTCATACGAGAAATTTCATTCATGATAATTTCATAATACGCCGCAATGTTGTAGCCGCTGCTTTCTTTGGCGATTTGCATAAATCCCTTCACTGCCGTGAGGGGATTTCGTATTTCATGCGCCATTCCTGCAGCGAGCTCGCCCACTGCCTTCAGCTTCTCCGCGCGGAATAAGTGCTCCTCCCGCTGCAGCCAGATTTCCCGTTTCATGCTGAACAGCTCGCTCTCCGCTTGGGAGAGAAGCTCCTGCTGAGTGGACGCATCTTCGGGGTAAAAGGATATTCCATACGTCAGCGGTACGCCGGCTTGCTGGGATACATCGATCTCAAGCTTGTTCTGAATGAGCGCCAGATCTGTCGATTTGTCCTTGTAGCGAACGACGAGTGCAAATTCATCCCCGCCGTAGCGGGCTATGATGGGTGCGTCATCGAATGCGTAGCGCAGCAGCCTGGCGATATGCTGAAGCTCCCGATTGACATGCTGGTACCCGTGCTGAATATTCATTGATTTCAGGTCCTGACAGTCCACGAGGATCAAGCACACGGGTGTGGAACTGGACAACAGCGCGGCAAGCTCCTTGTAAAATTGTTGAAAATTAATTAACCCGGTCAAGGAGTCAAAGCGGGTGAGGCGATCGTGATCGACCTCGAGCAGCTTTTTGCGGCGATGGTATTCCAGATAGAAGGCAGCCAGCCAGCCGGAGAGCATCAGGATGACCGTAAAGGAGCCGAGCAGGATGGTGAAGGAAGGCCAATTGCTGAAGTGGTACGAAAACAATACAATGTAAACGGTTAAAATAAAGAGCATGTGCAAGACCCAGCTCATCCAGTGCTTGAGCGGGAGTCGTGAGAGCAGCGCAGAGCCGATGCCCGCGCCTAGCCCTGTAATCATCACGCTAAGCGAAGGTTCAAACATGGCTGACGTGTAGGCGATGACGAAAGTTGCGGACAATAAAGCGGATAACCAGCCTCCATAAATAGAAGCAAGCGCAACGGGTACATAGCGGAGATCGGCCATGACACCATCCTTTAGTTCGATGGAAAAATGGGTGAGCACAGCCCCGATAAATCCGAACATGATGCCGTGGAGCATACGACGCAGCTTGGACGTTTGCGGAAAAACCGGGTGAAACGACAAGAGCTGTGTACACACGAACAGACTGGAAAACAAAATGCAGGCGTTCACAAACAGATCCTTGAACATCTTACACCGCCTCTTTGTTCGATCATGCGCCATTTTTCAAGAAAATGTTCCCAACTCATCTTCATTCACAATTCGACACACCTCATTAAAATTCCTTTTTATTGAATTTTCATTATTAACTAGGTAAATCATTGTGAAAAAAGCAGGTTGACAGCGTGGTTTAGAGGTGGACGGGGGTTGGATGTATCCGGTATAATGAAGAAGAATAAACGAACGAAAAGAAACAATATCGAACTATTTCGAACGGAGTGTGGAGACATGTTTTCTTTGTCGGGCAAAAGGGCGCTGGTAACGGGTGCGGCTGGCGGTTTGGGACAAGCGATGGCAATCGGATTGGCGGAAGCGGGGGCGGACGTTGCTGTCGTTACGAATCGGAGTCCGGTAGACGAGACGGTGGCTGCGATCGAGCGTCTCGGACGTAAGGCGGTGCCGGTTACGGCGGATCTCGGGGATGAGAGCGCGCTTGACGGTGTCGTCGACACGGTGGTGAATGCTTTGGGCGGTGTGGATATTTTGATTAATAACGCAGGGATTATTCGGCGTACGCCGGCTGCTGATCACGCGTCGGAGGATTGGCATGCGGTGCTGGATCTGAATTTGAACTCTGTGTTTTTCCTCTGTCAGCTGGCAGGTCGTCAGATGATCAAGCAGGGCTCGGGCAAAATTATTAACATCGCGTCCATGCTCTCCTATCAAGGCGGCATTAACGTTCCTGGATATACGGCGAGCAAGCATGCAGTCGCAGGACTTACGAAAGCGCTCGCGAATGAGTGGGCATCCAAAGGCGTTAATGTGAATGCCATTGCTCCCGGTTATATGGTTACTGATAATACAGCTCAGCTTAGGGCGGATGAGAACCGCAGCCGCCAAATTATGGAGCGTATCCCGCAGGGACGTTGGGGGACGCCGGATGATTTAAAGGGACCGGTTGTGTTTCTTGCGTCTTCGGCATCCGATTATATGAACGGCCACGTGCTGTGTGTCGACGGAGGGTGGATGGCGCGCTAATGAACGAGCTGATCACATTCGGGGAAACGATGGCGCTGATGATGCCGACTTCTGCGAAGGGCATCGAATACAGCTCGCAGATGAACACATCGTTTGGCGGCGCAGAGAGCAATGTAGCGATCGGGCTTGCCCGTCTAGGCCATAAAGTTGGCTGGTTTGGCCGACTGGGCAAGGACCCGCTTGGTGCACATATTATCAAGCGGCTGAGAGGTGAAGGGATAGACGTAAGTCGGGCCGAGCGTACGGATGAGGCGCCGACCGGCTTGATGCTGCGGGAGCAGGTAGCTGGGAAGACGTCGGTTTATTATTATCGCCGCGGCTCAGCTGCATCGAGAATGCGTCCGGAGCACCTGGATGAAACGTACCTAGCCTCCTCGAAGGCTCTTCACCTTACGGGAATAACAGCGGCTCTTAGCGAATCGTGCCGACTGACGCTGCAGGAATCGATTCGTCTGGCGAAACTCGCCGGAGTTCGCGTATGCTTTGATCCGAACTTGCGGTTGAAGCTATGGTCGATCGAGGAGGCGCGTCCGGTGCTGCTCGGATTTGCGGAGCAAGCGGATGTGTTTATGCCAGGGCTCGACGAATTGAAGCTGCTCTTCGACACGGCGGACGAGGATGAAGCGCTGAAGCGTGCGGAGACGCTTGGACCGAAGGTTCAGGTTGTCAAGGGCGGACGCAATGAGACGCTCTATCTGGATGGCGGCGTATGGCGGGCTGTACCGTTCGTGCGCGTGGAGCACGTTGTCGACACGGTAGGTGCGGGGGATGCGTTCTGCGCGGGCTTTTACTCCGGGATGCTGAAGGGACTGGAGCTGGAGCAATCCGTGAAGCTGGGCAACTACATGGGCGCAATGATTATACAAATTGAAGGTGACTGGGAAGGCTTGCCGACTGCGGAGCAGGTCGATGCGGCGTTATCCGGGAAAGCGCACGTGGAACGTTAATTGAGCCGTACGTTCAAGGCGGCTCGCAAGGAACGCCGGTATAGGCGTTTTTTTGCTGTAGGGCGAGAGTAAGAATTTGAAATCATATATTGAAAGAAAAAGATGCACACGTGAACAATTTAATGTGCTATAATACGAGAGAGGTGCTGAATATGTTAAAAAAGTGGCAGGTCGTTCATCGGCTGACGGAAGAAGGGGTCGTTGCCGTATTGCGGGCGGATTCGCCTGAGCAGGTTGTGGAGATGGCGGAGCAGTCGATTGCAGGCGGAGTGAAGGCAATCGAAATCACAATGACTGTACCGTTTGCGCTGCGTGCAATCGAGACACTTGCTTCACGTTACAGCATGGATGCGGCTGATCCGGCTCGGAATGCTTTGATCGGCGTAGGAACAGTGCTTGACGCTGAGACTGCACGTGCCGCGATTTTGAGCGGGGCGGAATTCGTAGTGGGCCCTGCGCTGAATCCGGATACGGTGAAGCTATGCCATCGCTACACGGTTCCGATTTTGCCGGGGGTTATGACCATTGCCGAAATTCAGCAGGCGCTGGAGCTGGGCGTTGATATCGTCAAGCTGTTCCCGGGGAATTTATTTTCCCCGTCGTTCATCAAGGCGATCAAAGGTCCGTTGCCGCAAGCGAACGTCATGCCGACCGGCGGCGTATCGCTGGATAACTTGGGAGAATGGATCAAGAACGGCGCTGTCGCGGTAGGGATCGGTTCGGATTTGACGAACGATGCGGTCAAAACCGGTAATTTTGATTTGATCGCCCGGAAGGCGGAGCAATATGCCGCAGCCTATCGGGCGGCCAAGAATAAATCATAATGCAATCCGAAGGGGAGAGAATCCATGCAAAAAGCGGACGGAATGAACTATGCGCCGCAGGGCAAGCCGAATAAGGTTGTAACGGAAGGACAATTTGTATTCGCAGCAATGCGTCTGGATCACGGTCATATTTACGGAATGACGAATGGGCTGCTCGAAGCGGGTGCCACCTTGAAGTGGGTATACGATGCCGATCCGGCGAAAGCGGAGGCGTTTGCCAAGCGGTTTCCGCAGGTTGCGATCGCTGTGAGCGAAGAACAGGTGCTGCAGGATCCTGAAGTACAATTGGTTGCCGCTGCGGCTATTCCGAACGAGCGTGGACCCTTTGGCTGCAAAGTAATGGAGCATGGCAAGGATTATTTCACGGACAAAACACCATTTACGACGCTGGAGCAGCTGGAGCAGGCACGCGAGACGGTGAAGCGCACCGGTCGTAAATATGCAGTCTATTATAGCGAGCGTCTGCATGTGGAAGCGGCTGTATTTGCCGGTGAGCTTGTGAAGAAGGGAGCGATAGGGCGGGTAGTGAACGTGCTGGGACTCGGACCTCATCGTCTGAACGCTCCAAGCCGTCCGGAGTGGTTCTTCAAGAAGGAGCAATATGGCGGAATTTTATGCGATATCGGCAGCCATCAGATCGAGCAATTCCTCTTCTATACCGGCGCGAAGGATGCGAAGGTTGTTAGCGCACGCGTTGCCAACTATAACAGCAAGGACTACCCGGAGCTGGAGGATTTCGGCGAGGCGTCGCTTGTCGGAGATAATGGGGCTACGCAATATTTCCGTGTCGATTGGCTTACGCCGAATGGTCTCGGCACATGGGGCGATGGTCGTATGGTGCTGCTCGGTACGGATGGATACATCGAGCTTCGGAAATACATCGATATTGCTCGGGACAAGACAGGCGATCATGTGTATTTGGTCAATCATGAGGGAGAGAAGCATTTTGAGGTGCATGGTCAGGTTGGCTACCCGTTCTTCGGTGAGCTGATCCTGGATTGCCTGAACCGCACCGAGCATGCCATGACCCAGGAGCACACCTTCAAAGCCGCTGAGCTGTGCATCAAGGCACAATTAGCCGCCGAGCGAGTCGAATAGAATGGGTTCATACAGAGACGTCCTGCGGGGCGTCTTTTGTTTGTGGCGTATGGTGATAAAGGGGGATGTTGATGATTGATTGCGTCTGGCGAGGCCGAAGTCGCTATTACCGAGGATGTTGATGTTAGTAGTGAGCCTAACCTCGCTATTGTCCCTAAATCCTTGAGCCTGCTCCCGATTTAGTCACTCTAGACTCGATATTAGCGATGTTGGTGAGATAAGTAGGTATGAGTCGTGTATCCCAGAATGTCAGCCTGGTGATGGTCGGTCGTCGTATGTGTCGTGCGCAGCTTTAGTCGCGTATCCCCGAATGTCCGCTAGATAATGGTCGGTCGTCGTATGTGGTGTGTGCAGCTTTAGTCGTGTATCCCCGAATGTCCGCTAGATGATGGTCGGTCGTCGTATGTGTCGTGTGCAGCTTTAGTCGTGTATCCCCGAATGTCCGCCAGATGATGGTTGGTCGCCGTATGTGGTGTGTGCAGCTTTAGTCGTGTATCCCCGAATGTCCGCTAGATAATGGTCGGTCGTCGTATGTGGTGTGTGCAGCTTTAGTCGTGTATCCC
>JBEPYM010000020.1:16630-34653 GCA_041641375.1 Paenibacillus sp. | reverse complement strand
GACCGGTGACACGCTGGAGAAGACCCGATTTGATCGGAAAATACACCTTCATATCTTGAATTTCCAACAGCTTATCGGTCATTTCGGCCCCTCCTGACTGTGGTACAGGAAGCAGCGGCACCAATGGTTGGCCGCAACCTGCTCCAGCTGCGGACTCTCCTCGCGGCAGCGCGGCATGACCGATTCGCAGCGGTCCGCGAAGCGGCAGCCCTTCACAATCGTTCCCGCAGGCGGCACCTGTCCCGGAATCGAGAACAGCCGCTCCCGCTTCTCATCCAGCCTCGGAATCGACTGCATCAGCCCCTTCGTGTACGGATGCCTCGGATCGTGGAACAGCGTATCCACATCCGCCTCCTCCACAATTTCGCCCGCATACATGACAATGACGCGGTCGCACATCTCGGCGACAACGCCAAGATCATGCGTGATGAAGAGAATCGCGGTTTTCAGCTTTTCCTTCAGCTCGCGCATCAGATCGAGAATTTGCGCCTGAATCGTAACATCAAGCGCTGTCGTCGGCTCGTCGGCGATCAACAGCTTCGGCTTGCAGGCAAGCCCCATCGCGATCATCACTCTCTGACGCATCCCGCCGGACAGCTGGAACGGATAGCTCGCATAGATTTGCTCCGCGCGGGCAATCCCGACCGTCTTCAGCATCTCGATCGAGCGGCGTTTCGCCTCCTGCTTCGTCACCTCGTTATGCAGCAAAATAACCTCATCCAGCTGCTTGCCGATTTTAAACACCGGATTAAGCGACGTCATCGGCTCCTGAAAAATCATCGATATTTCGTTGCCGCGCACATCCCGCATATCCTTCTCGCTGAGCTCGAGCAGATTTTTCCCGTTGTACATAATTTTGCCGTCCTGAATACGTCCCGGCGGCGACGGCACCAGCCGCATAATCGACAGCGAGGTAACGCTTTTGCCGCAGCCCGATTCGCCGACGACACCCAGCGTCTCGCCTTCGCGTATGCCGAAGGAAATGGCGTTCACAACGGTAAGCGGTTTGCCATCCACGGAAAATTGAACGGTCAGCCCCTGCACGTCCAGTATATGCTCTGTCATTAAGCCGCCGCCCCCTATTCCTTCAGCTTCGGATCAAGCGCATCGCGCAATCCGTCCCCGAACAAGTTAAAGCTCAGAACCGTAATTACAATGGCAAGTCCCGGGAAAAAGGTCGGATGCATGATGCCTCGGCTGTTGTCCTTCGCCGCATTCAGCATCGAGCCCCATTCCGAAGCCGTCACGTCGCCGCCAAGTCCCAAATAGCTGAGCCCCGCGCCGATCAGGATCGCCGTCCCGATTCTCATCGTCAAATAAATCATGATAACAGAAATGGTGCCCGGAAAAATATGCCGCAAAATAATGACGGAATCCCGTACCCCGATCGATTTAGCCGCTTCGACGTATGTCATCTGCTTCAGCGAAAGCGCCGAGCCCCGGACGATGCGGATAAAGATCGGAACGGTAAACGTCGCTACGGCGAAGATGATGTTGAACAGCCCTGGTCCCCGCAAGGCGATAATAAAAATCGCGAGCAGCATGCCCGGAAACGACAGCAAAATGTCGGTAAAACGCGTAATGAGCGTATCCATCCATCGTCCGTAGTAGCCCGCCAGCAGCCCCAGCAGCGTTCCGATGGTTGCGCCGATAAACACCGAGACGAAGCCGATGATCAGCGTTTGCTTTGTACCGGCTATAATGCGGCTAAAAATGTCGCGATTGACATGATCCGTCCCCATCCAATGCAGCGAAGAAGGCGGCTGATGCTTGTTGACGTCGTACAGCTTCAGCTCGGTTGTCTCGGGTACGAGCTGCTCAAGCACCGGCTGGCCGGCGCTAACCTGAACAGGCAGGGCGAGAACGGATGAGACGTCGCCCGCAGCTACGCGCACCCGGCCGTGTCCGGCTTTCAGCACCTTGACTGAACCGCGTTCATCCACCGTCAGCACATCCGGTGTCAACGATTCGAAGGCAAGTCCCGTACGCTCATTTTTGGGCGCCGAGGTAATAAAGCCGTCGTCCTTCTTCTCTTCCTTCGCAAGCTTGGCTTGCTGGGCATCTATATATCGTTTCACCGCATCGAAGCCACTCAGCTTCTCCGCGTTCGTAAGCACGCCTGTCAGATCGATTCGGAACGAATCGCCGGGCTGCAAAGCACGCTCCGGCTTGGTCGGTATCATTCTGGACAATATCGGTTCAGAGGGTAGTTCAGAAATGTCTAGCAAAATAACCGACGATACATCGCCCTGCCGGACGATGACCGGTGTCGTTCCTTGCGAAATTGCGATCATATCGACATGACCCTGACGCGGTCTCGTAATGGCCAGCTCGGAGCGAATCGCTTGAGCCTCCATACCTTCGATCGTTCCTGTTCCTCCGCTCCACAGCGGCTGGATGTTCACCTTGCCCTGCGCCTTCTTCTCCGTTATGATGCCGAGCCTCTCGTATTGCTCGGTCACCGGCCTGCTTGGATCGAACGGTACGAACCAGGAGCCGAACAAGCCGATCAGCACGATACAGACGACAACACCGAAGGCAATGACGGCAACGCGCTGCTTCAGAAATTTGTTAACGAGCGCCCGGCTGGGCGAATAGCGCTTCTCCTCAGAGTTCATCCCTTCCGTCCCTCTCAGTTCAATCGAATTTGTGGATTCAAGAAGCCGTAACTGATATCGACCAGCAGGTTAATAACCAGGAACTGGACGGAGAACAGCATGATCAACGCCTGAATGACCGGATAATCGCGATTGGTAATCGAATCAATCAAATAGGCGCCTAGTCCCGGATACACGAATACGGTTTCAATAACAGCCGCGCCGCCGATCAGGAAGCCGAACTGAAGTCCCGTCATGGTGACAACCGGAATCAAGGCGTTGCGCAGCACATGCGACCAGACGATCACATTTTCCTTCTGGCCTTTGGCGCGGGCGGTGCGGACGAAGTCCTCGCGCACGACCTCCAGCATACTGGACCGGGTGAAACGCCCAATGACGGCCGCTACGCCGAGCCCCAGTGCGATTGAAGGCAGGATAAGGTGTTGGATCGTCCCCGACCCGCCGGACGGCAGCCAGCCCAATTCCACCGAGAACAGCTGCATCAGCATCAGCCCAAACCAAAATTCAGGTACGCTGAGCGCTGTAATGGTTGTGATCATGCCGAGACGATCCCAGATCGTATTGCGTTTGGTCGCCGAAACAATGCCGATCGTCAGCCCGATCAGAATCGCCCAGAACATCGCGCACAGCGTCAGCACCGTCGTATTCCAGAATCGCTCCGTCAGCTGTTCCAGCACCTTCGACTTGGTCGTGTACGACACGCCGAAATCACCGTGTACGAGCAGCTTATACATATACCTGCCATATTGCACGTAAATCGGATCGTTCAGGCCAAGATCCTGTTTATACTTCTGATACGTTTCCAGATCAAGCTCTTCCCCGTACATGAGCCGCACCGGATCGGATGGAGTCAGATGTATGAGCGAAAAGGACAGCATGGAGATAATCAACAGGATCGGAATCATTCCGAGCACTCGTCGCAGTATATATTGAATCAGCGGAATCACTCCTCTCCGTTTTGCATTAGGTGAACTGCGGCTCCCTGGCGTTCAGGGAGCCGCAGGACAAGAGCTTCGCTTATTTTTTCACCGCTTCGTTGACATGGATGTAGCCGTTCGGGTATACCGCAATGCCGGACACATCCTTGCGCTTGCCTACGATCCAATCCGGTACATACAGGAACGTCCAGGCCGCGTCTTCATAAATGATTTTTTGCACTTGGGCATAGTTTTCGTTCGCTTTCTTGATATCGGCGGTCACACCCGCTTCGTCAATCAGCTTGTCAACAGTTGTATTGATGTAATACATCGAGTTGTTGTTCGTCGGCGGGATGCGCGTGGAATGGAAGTTCGGGCGCAATCCGTAATCCGCATCGCCAGTACCCGGCGACCAGCGGCCGATGTACATCTCTGTTTCCTTACCGGCATCCAGCTTGTCAAACAGTGTGCCTGCCTCGAGTGGCGTAACCTTCGCGTTAATGCCGATTTGCTTAAGCTGAATTGCAACATTCTCGGCGACGGCAATGAATTCGGTGTTGTTGCGTGTCCACAGCGTAGTGTCGAAGCCCTTCTCGTAACCCGCCTTTTTCATGAGCTCTTTCGCTTTTTCGAGGTTGAGCTCGTACGCCTTCTGCTTCGCAAACCCGGTTACGTTCGGAGCGATTGCGGATTCGGCAATTTTGCCGTAGCCGTTCAACACCTGTGCGATGAGCTGATTTTTGTCAATCGCATAGTTCATCGCCTGGCGAACTTCCTTGGAGAACTGCGGAAGCTTCATGTTGGCGCCGACATAGTACACGTCCATACCGTTCGTCTGGCTAATGTCGATATCCTTGCTAGATGCGAGTTCTTTCGCTGCCAGGCTCGGAATATTTTTCACGATGTCAAGCTCGCCGGTTTTCAGCATGTTGACGCGCGTGCTCGCTTCAAGCACCGGCTTGAACGTAATGCTTTCCACCTTGGCTGCGTTCGCTTTGTTCCAATATTGATCGTTCGGAACGACCTTGATATATTGTCCGTCCTTCCATTCGGCGAGCTTGTAAGGACCGGTTCCGACCAGATTGCGGTCAAGCGCATAGTCCTTGTTGTCCAGCTTCTTCTTGATTTCGTTCGGGGAGATAATCATGCAGGACGAATGCGCCAAGTAGTTGATCATCGGCGAGAACGGCTTGTCGCTCGAAATTTTGACAGTCTTGTCGTCGATGATGTCAATGCTGCTGATAAACGACAGAAACGACGCTCGCGCCATCTTGTTGTCCTTGTTGCGCGCGAAATCAAGCGCTGTCTTGACCGCCTGGGCGTTAAACGGAGCGCCGTCATGGAAATTCACGCCAGTGCGGAGCGTAAACGTAATGGATTTCGCATCCTCGCTCACCTTCCATTCGGATGCAAGGCTCGGCACGACCTTCAAATCCTTGTCGAACCTGACGAGCCCTTCCACCATAGTTGCCTGTACGCCAGTGGAGTTGCCATCCGTTACGTTGTAAGGAATGAGCGATCGAATATCCGCTTCAATACCCACAACGAGCGGTTTGGCGACGGCAGGAGCCGGCTTCGGCGCCTCGGTCGACGTCTTGGGCGGTTCTGCAGCTTTCGGCGGTGCGGACTGGGTACAGCCGATGAGCGTCGAAGCGGCCATCGCCAGGACCATACCCGTAACTGCCAGCTTGCGCGTTGTAAGACCTTTAATCATGTCGTAAATCTCCCCTCAAGATTGGAATGAATGCTACCTACTTTTCTTAAGAAGCAATTCGCGTGCCAACTTATCGGATACAGGTGAATTTTGCCGCACAATTAAGTTCGGTACGATTGTCTGCCATGAACAAGCCCCGCCGAGAAAGCGTATTCAAGATTGACCCGAGCATGATATACTTGTTCGTGCTGCATTGCTTTACAATTTATTAATATCCGAACAACCCCTCACCTTATATGTCTAGTACCGTGACTCTATACGTTATATATAATGACACATAATTGTCTTTATTTTGTTGGTTGTTATCTCTTTATTATTGGTGACCATTAGCGTTAAAATAAGAACCATAACAAGCACACTAGGAGGCCATAATGGCGGATCCACGATACTCGATTTCATTGGTAACCGGCTCCGAGGAAACCAGAATCGCATTGACGAAGCAGCTCATGGAAATTCTCGGCGATTTCACTACGATTCACAGCTATTCGCTGGAGCACAAGGTTCCGGGGCCGCTCAACGATTATTTGGTCATTCTCTCCACAGATATGATTACCGAGCAGGTGCTGCCCCTTGTAGGCGAATCCTCCCATGTCGTCATTGCGAAACGGACGATCGATTTCGAGCAAATTGAGAAGCTGCTTTCGATTCCGAAAGGGACTCGTGTGTTGTATGTGAATGACTTTGATCAGATGGCCTTCGAGTCGATCGACAATTTAATACAGCTTGGAGTCGATCACATTGAATATATCCCCTATTATCCGGGTATCAAAAACTTCGCCCGTATTCCGCTAGCCGTCACTCCCGGCGAAGCAAGCCTGGTGCCTGAATTCGTCAAGGAAATTATCGACGTCGGCCCCCGTCTGATCGATATTACGACCATTATGCTCATTTTGGATAAGCTCGGTCTGCTTGAGGAGAAGGCGGAGCATGTCTCGCGTAAAATTATGCGCAAAATTATCGAGCTCAGCAAAATATTGGCCCAGACGAGCCAGGCAGCCGATAAGCTGAGCAAGCATTTCAAGCAGGTGCTCGATGGCGTGGACGACGGGATTATGGCAATCGACGATTCCGGCCGCATCACCGTTTTTAATACCGTTCTGGAAAATCTGCTCAAGCTGAATTCACGGTTTGTGCTGGGCAAGCAGGTTAAGGAAGTGCTGCCCAACCAGCAGCTGCTTCACTTCGCCATGAACGAAACCGAGGAAGACAATGGCTGCTTTACCGTTATGCAAAATGACTACATCGTACACCGTTTGCGGCTGGACTCAGAGCAGACAGTCGTGCTTACGTTCAAGGACGTGCACGGCACGATCAAGATTGAGCGGACGCTGCGGCGCGAGCTCGTGAAGAAAGGGTACGTCGCCAAATACGACTTCGACGATATTATCGGCACAAGCTCCGCGCTGCAGCAAACGAAGCATATTGCCAAGAAGCTGGCGCGAACGGACTTGACCGTGTTAATCGAAGGAGAAAGCGGAACCGGCAAGGAACTGTTCGCCAGTGCCATCCATAATGAGTCGATCCGAAACAAAGAGACGTTCCTGGCTATCAATTTCAGTGCGCTGTCCGAGGATCTTATCGAGAGCGAGCTGTTCGGCTATGAAGAGGGCGCATTCACAGGTGCCAAGAAGGGAGGAAAGATGGGACTCTTCGAGCAGGCGAACGGCGGAACGATCTTTCTGGATGAAATCGGGGATATCAGTCTGAGACTTCAGGCGCGTCTGCTGCGGGTGCTGCAGGAGAAGGAAATTATGCGCATCGGCGGCAACAAGATTATCCCGATTAATGTGCGCGTGATCGCAGCAACGAACAAGGATTTGCTGGCGATGATCGAGATGGGTAAATTCCGCGAGGATTTATATCATCGACTGAAGGTGCTGTATCTTCATCTGCCGGAGCTGCGGCGGCGCAAAGAGGACATGGAGCTGCTGATCCGCCACTTCATCCACCATAGCGGGCGCAGCCAGGTGCGGATTCAACCCGAGGTAATGAGCCGATTGTCCAGCTATGAGTGGTACGGCAACATTCGCGAGCTGAAAAACACGATTGACTATATGCTCGCCGTATGCGATGACGATGTGGTGACGCTGCAAGATATTCCGGAAGACAGCTTCTTTCAGAAAACAGCGCCGGGGCACAGAGGCAGCCTCGTCTACCGCTCGACCTCCCTGAACGGCGCCCCTTACCATCCGACGGAAAGCGGCCACACTGGCATACCTTCCGCAAGGGCGGGAGCAGGAGGTGCTCCAGCCGGCTCCCCCACGCCTGCACCGAACGACGACGAGCTGTTCTGGATTATGCAGACGGTGCATGCGTTCAACCGGCAGGGTGAGCCGATTGGGCGCAAGCGGCTGTCGGAGCTGTCGGAGCTGTCGGAGCAAGGGCTGCGGGCGCTATCGGAGCAGCAGATACGGCACCGGGTGGAGTGGCTCGAGCAGCAGCAGCTGCTCGCGATCTACCGCGGCAGAAGCGGCATCCGCCTCACGCCGCAGGGCGTCGGCTGGCTGGAGGCTGCGGCGGGCGACGCCAACCGCAGCCGTCCTTGAGTTAACCGAGCTTGCGGGAGATCAGCTTCGCCTGCGTAAACAGCAGCAGGTAGTCGTAGCCGCCCGCCTTCGAATCGGTACCGGACATGTTGAAGCCGCCGAACGGATGCGCTCCGACGAGAGCGCCCGTACACTTGCGGTTCACGTACAGGTTGCCGCAGAACATCTCCGTCTCCGCATACCGGATTCGGTCCTCGTCGCTGGAGAAATAAGAGCCGGTGAGGCCGAATTCGGTATCGTTATACATCCGGATGGCTTCCTTGTAATCCTTCGCCCTGCCGATCGCCAGTACCGGACCGAAAATTTCCTCCTGCATAATCCGCGCCTTCCCGTCGACATCGGCAAATACGGTTGGTTGAATGTAATAGCCGTTGCCCTCCGCTTTGGAGCCGCCGCATAGGAGCCGTCCTTCCTGCTTGCCGATCTCGATATATTCGAGAATTTTGCGGTAGCCGTTCTCATCCGAGACGGGTCCGATCGGCTCGTTCCGCTCCGGCAGTCCGATCTTCAGCTGCTCGGTCAGCGCCTTCACCTTTTCCACAACCTGCTCATACACCGATTCGACCACGAAAGCGCGTGAGCCGGCCGAGCATTTCTGGCCCTGGAAGCCGAACGCCGAGCTGACGATCGCCGCCGCCGCCCGATCCAGATCAGCCGTCTCATCGACGACAATCCCGTCCTTGCCGCCCATCTCGGCGACGACCCGCTTGATCCAGAGCTGACCGTCGGCCGTCTCCGCCGCAAGCCGGTTAATGCGCAGCCCGATTTCCTTGGACCCGGTAAAGCTGATAAACCGCGTTGATTTATGTGTGGTCAAGTAGTCGCCCACCTCGGCGCCGCTGCCTGGAACAAAGTTCAGCACACCCGGCGGAAGCCCCGCTTCCTCCATAAGCTCCACATAGTTGTGCGCAATAACCGGTGTAACGGAAGCAGGCTTCAGCAGCACTGTGTTGCCGCTGACGATCGCTGCGGACGACATGCCTACGCAAATTGCGAGCGGAAAGTTCCAGGGCGGAATTACGACGCCGACCCCGAGCGGAATATATTCCAGTCGATTGGCCTCCCCCTCCACCGGGGTCAGCGGGCGATGCTCGTTCGTTGCGCTGAGACGAAGGTTCTCTCGTGCATAGAACTCCAGGAAGTCAATGGCTTCCGCTGTATCCGCATCAGCCTCGGCCCAGTTTTTGCCCGATTCATACACCATCATCGCGGAGAACTCATGCTTGCGCTCGCGCATAAGTGCCGCAGCGCGAAGCAAGCACGCCGAGCGCTCGACCGCCGGAACACGGCTCCAGCTGGCGAAAGCATCAAGCGCAGCAACCATCGCCTGCTCGGCAAGCTCCTTGGACGCCTTGCTTACCCGTCCGATCACAACATCAATCTGTCCTGGGTTGATCGATACGATCCGATCCTCCGTCATGATCCGTTCCGCCCCGATCCAGAGCGGATAATCCCTACCCAGCTCCAGTCTCACCTTTCGGAGCGCAGCCTCCATGGCCTCGCGGTTTGCAGGCACGCCGAAATCGGTGAAGGGCTCGTTCCGAAATACGTCCTTCATACGCTCCATGGCCGCTGATTGATTCACACTTGTATTCATCGCGTTTTCACCTCATCAGAATGGTTTTGTGGTTCCACATGAGCCTTTTCAAACACTTGCACGATACGCTCTAGCGCATATTCGAGCTCCGCGTCCGTAATCGTAAGCGGCGGGGCGAGCCGAATGGTCGTCTCATGCGTTTCCTTGCACAGCAGTCCCAGCTCCTTCAGACGCTCGCAATACGGCCGTGCCGATTCATACAGCTCGATCCCGACAAACAAGCCTCTGCCCCTTATTTCCTTGATTCGGTCGGAATCGAGCTTGCGCAGCCGTTCCGCCAGCCGAGCCCCCAGCTCCGCCGAGCGCTGTACAAGCTGCTCGTCCTCCAGCACCTCCAGAGCGGCAACCGCAACTGCGCAGGCAAGCGGATTTCCGCCGAACGTCGATCCGTGCGACCCCGGTGTAAATACGCCAAGCACATCGTGGTCAGCAGCCACCGCCGAAATCGGAAGCACGCCGCCGCCAAGCGCTTTGCCCATAATGTATACATCCGGCTTGACATCCTCCCAGTCACAGGCGAACATACGGCCCGTGCGTCCAAAGCCGGTCTGAATCTCGTCAGCAACAAACAGCACATCGTTCGCCTTGCACAGCTCGTAGGCTTGCTTCAGGTAGCCATCGGGAGGAATAAGTATGCCTGCCTCACCCTGAATCGGCTCTACCAGGAACGCCGCCGTATTGGGGGTAATCGCTTGGCGGAGCGCGTCTAAATCCCCATAAGGGACCAGACGGAAGCCAGGGGTGAACGGACCGTACCCTTCCTTGTATTCCTCCGCGGAAGAGAACGAGGTAATCGTAATGGTCCGGCCATGAAAATTGCCCTCGCACACAATGATCTCTGCCTGTCCGGCCGCCACCTTCTTCTTCCCGTACGCCCAGCGTCTCACCGCCTTGATCGCTGTCTCCACAGCCTCGGCGCCCGTATTCATCGGCAGCAGCATCGATTTGCCCGTCACCTTCGACAGCTTTTCGTAAAATCGGTTCAACTGATCGTTATGAAACGCGCGCGACGTCAGTGTCACCCGGTCCGCCTGGTCCTTCAGCGCCTGAATGATGCGGGGATGCCGGTGTCCCTGATTGAGTGCGGAGTACGCGCTGAGCATGTCCATATACCGATTGCCCTCCGGGTCCTCCACCCACACGCCTTCCGCTTTGCTGATGACAATATCCAGCGGCTTATAGTTGCGTGCACCATAAGCTTCCGTCTGGCGAATAATGTCTTTGGATGCAACCATTCGTGCTCATCTCCTTTATTTCGAAGCCTCTCCTTATGTTCTAGCAAGAGCGATGCCAACTTGCGGAAATAGAGCCGGACACGCATTCCTTGCCATCATCCCGAGACTTCTGCAAACTCCGATTGCACCTTGGTGCAAAATAATTTTGCACCCACCCCCGCCGCATGCTACAATGTGCCCTAACAAGGAGGAACGCATATGCCGGACAATCTGACTTATCTGCAGCATGCCCTGAACCTGATCAGCGAAGGCATTCACGCCGTCGATGCGGAAGGCCGCACCGTCCTGTACAATCGCAAAATGACGCAGCTCGAATCGATGGAAGAACATGAAGTGCTGGGCAAGCCGTTCGAATCGGTGTTTCGCTTTTCCAACGGGCAGCAGAGCACACTGCTGACCGCAATTCGCGAAAGAAAAGCGACGCTCAACGTCCGCCAAACCTACTACAACCAGATGGGCAAACGGATTACGACCATAAACAACACCTATCCCATCATGGAGAACGGCGTGATCGTAGGCGCTGTCGAAATTGCGAACGATGTGACCAAGATGGAGCGTCTGCTCCGTGAAAATTTGCTGGAGACAGGCGGACACGGAACAACCTATCGGTTCGAGCACATCATCGGGGAGAGCGAATCGCTCCAAAAAGTGATCCGGCAGGCGATGCGTGCGGCGCGTACCTCGTCATCCGTACTCGTCATCGGGGAAACGGGTTCGGGGAAGGAGCTCTTCGTGCAAAGCATCCATCATGCCAGCTCCAGATCCCGAGGTCCGTTCGTTTCGCAGAATTGCGCCGCATTGCCGGAAAGTCTCGTAGAAGGGCTGCTGTTCGGAACCAGCAAAGGGGCGTATACCGGAGCGGTTGATCAGCCGGGTCTGTTCGAACAGGCGGAAGGCGGCACGCTGTTTCTCGACGAAATCAATTCGCTCGGCGTACCGCTTCAGGCCAAGCTGCTGCGGGCGATTCAGGAGAAGACGTTCCGCCGGCTGGGCGAGGTCAAGGAACGCGCCATGGATGTGCGAATCATCGCCGCCATGAATGAAGAGCCGGAAGCCGCGATCGCCGCCGGTCGCCTGCGCGAGGATCTTTTCTACCGGCTCGGCGTCGTCAGTCTGCCGCTGCCACCGCTGCGCGAGCGTAAGGAGGACATTTTGCCGCTGGCCCGCTTTTTTATTGAGAAATATAACAGCTTGTTCGATATGAATGTGGAGGGGCTGAGCATGGAGGTGGAGCGTTACTTCCTGGAGCATAGCTGGCCGGGCAATGTGCGCGAGCTGCAGCACCTGATTGAAGGCGCCATGAACCTGATGGACGACGAAAGGCTCATCGAAGCTGCGCACTTGCCGCTGCTTCAGATGAGCCGTCGTCGCGCCTCCCCGGGCATCGCCGCACATGCAGCGTCCGGTACACTGACCGAGAAGCTGCGGGCGTTCGAGGAAAGCTGTATCCGCGAAGCGGTGGACCGGCATCACGGCAATGTGATGCGGGCCGCCCGGGAGCTCGGCATCAGCCGCCAGAGCCTCCAGTACCGCTTGCGGAAATATCGGGAGGATTGCTGAATGCTCCCTAGGGAGCATTACCAGGTGACAAAGCCCTTGGAGCCGGGTACGCCGGGGTTCAGCATATCGAGCACCGGAATCGTGTACGCCAGCAGGATCAAGACGATGACGATGCCGATCCACAAGCCCCAGCGCTCGAAAATAGCCGGGGTAGCAACGGCTTCCTCAGACGTCTCGCCAATCGGGAATTCAGTCGCTCCCTTCGGACCGTACATGAGCAGGAAGGTGTTGACCACCATCAGGATCACGGCGACGAACAGAATCGTGCCGCCGATCGCCATCGCCACGTGGTACGGCATCCACAGCACGGCGTCGGGATGATCGCCGTATGTCGTGAACGCGGTGCGCCGAGGCGAGCCGAGCAGGCCTACCGTATGCATCGAGCCGGACATAAAGAACATGCCGATGACCCACAGCCAGGTTTGGATGATGCCGGACCGGTTCATCGCTTTCGTCAGCGTACGTCCCGTTACGTGCGGGATGAGCCAGTATGCGATGCCGAAGAACGTAAGCGCGACGCTAGTCGCAACCGTAAGATGGAAATGACCCGTTACCCACAGCGTATTGTGCACCATGGCGTTCAGCTGATGGCTCGCGTTAATGATTCCGCCCGCACCGGCCGGGATAAAGATGAGCATGCCCATGAATGGAGCAAAAAATCGAACGTCGCCCCAAGGCAGCTTGCGCACCCAGCCGAACAGCCCGCGTGAGCCCTGCGAGCGGCCGTACAGCTCGAAGGTGGCGAACAGCGAGAACGCCGTCATCAGCGAAGGGATAATAACCATAAAGGTCAGTACGACCTGAATGTATTTCCACAGGCTGGAGATGCCGGGCTCCATCAGCTGATGGTGAAAGCCGACCGGAATCGAGAACAGCAGGAACATAATGAAGGACAGGCGCGCCAGCGCGTCGCTGAATATTTTGCCGCCGATAATTTTCGGAATGCACACATACCAGCACATATAGGCAGGCAGCAGCCAGAAATAGACGAGCGGATGTCCGAAGTACCAGAACAGCGTCCGGCTCAGCATCACGTTAATCGTATCGGTCCAGCCAAGCGACCACGGGATGAGCTGGAACACAACCTCTGCTGTCACCCCGAGTGTGGCGATGAGCCACATGAGCATCGTAACGACACCCATAAAACCGAACAGCGGCGTGCGCTGTCCCGGGTTCGCCTTGCGCCAGGACACATACTGGATAAACAGGCCGAAGCCGCTGACCCAGCTGCCGATTACGACGAGGGCGAGGGCGATATAAAAGAGCGGATCCGCCATCATCGGTGCATAGAACGTATACAGCACCGTCGCCTTATTCAGCAGGATCATGATCGTAGCAATCAGCGTGCCTGCCGTCATGAGCCCGAAGCCCCACCAGCCCAGCTTGCGCGCCTGCTCATCCAATTCGCCTTGTCTGCGTCCCATCGTGTAAGCCATGCCTGCATACAGAAAGCCGATAATAAAAAAGGTTGTAAATACGAGTGCCATCAATACGCCGTGTGCGGTCAACAGCTGATAATATCCAATGTTTCCGGGCAGGATAAGTCTGCCGCCCTTCACAAGGGTTTGCAGGAGACCCGCCACGCCGCCCAGAAAGAGGGCGACAAAAGCCAGAATGACATGGGCCAGCACTAGCTTGCCGTCCCGCCGATCGAATGCTGCTTGTAACGTTTTCATTTGCCGCGCTCCTTTCTATCGAACCTTGATATTCATTTTCATCACTTCATGCGAAGCTCCGCAGTATTCATTACATAACACCAGATAATCTCCCGCTTCCTTGAAGGTGTAGGTCAAGTGATTGACTTCACCGGGAACGAGCATCAGATTGACCGGTGTATTCGGTATTTGCAGCCCGTGGACCACGTCGGAGCTCGTAGCGATAAAATGCACCTTCGCCCCCTTCGGAATTTCCACCTCAACCGGACTGTAGCTGAACACAAAACCTACCATGACGAGCTCATATTCGTTATCGCCGATTTTTTTCAAACCGGGCTTGTCGAAAGGCGCGGTTTCGTTCACCTTGGCCGGATCGATCTTGTGGTGACCGGTCGGCGGATGTCCTCCCATCGTGAACGCGTTAACGCCTGTAATGGCAAGAAATAAAACAAGCATGCCGATGCCGATGCCGAGCCATGCTTTCTCCAGACGATGAATGTGCATGAATGCAAACCTCCTTCAGTTGTGACGTTACAGTTTGGATGTAAACAGCAGCCAGACGCCGAACCAGGATACCGCGATGAATGCGGCGACGAACAGTACGGAAATGAACGTGCCTCCAAGCGGCGGATCCTGATCATGCGTATGAGGCTTTGGGTGCAGAGGGGTTTGTTTTTCCGGATTCATCAGTTGCAACCTCCTTCGATTCCAATTCGACTTATTGAATGGTTTCATTGTAACCGGAGCAAGAGGAAGCACCTGTGATGAATATCACTCAGAGGTAAAGAGATTGTGAAGGATTTATAACACGGGTCTGCATATAGATAGGAAGGAAGCCCCCCAATGAAAAATAGGTAAATATAACCTTTAATGGTGTATGGAAGGGCTTTATAATAGATAAGGTGTGAACAAGCTGTGAACGAGGAGATGCTTTTTTGTGACAAGGACGACTGCTATGGATCGCCCCGCCTGCACTTTTGCACTGGGTTTGATCGCACTGGAATGCCGATATTGTGTCGGTATTGCCGAAAATCCGTCTGACGCAACTCCAATTGCCTGCACCAAGCTGTCCGGTTCGACACATCCGATTTTTGTCAATCACGAGGTATGCCTCAAGTGTCCGGAACGAAATCGATAAATTGTTTGCGCGAAGGGCGCTGTTTGTGTCAATATTATCGGTAAAATGACAGAATAGGTGCTGACATGAACAATACGATCTGGAAGCTTTTTACCGAGCTAACTTCACGCAAGTGGGTGTCTCGAACGACAGGCGCCTTTGCCAAATCCCGGCTTAGCCGCCCGTTGATTTCATCCTTTGCGAAGGCATATGGAATTTCGATTTCCGAAGCGGAAAAAGCGATACATGAGTATGGCTCGCTGAATGAATTTTTTACGAGACGGCTGAAGCCGGGCTCAAGAACGATCGACTCGGCGCCGGAAGCGCTGGTCAGCTCGGTAGACGCGGTCATTACCGGAATGGGGCCCGTGAACGAGGGAACCGTGTTCCAGGTCAAGGGACAGGACTACACCGTTGAAGAGCTGCTGAACGTATCTCCGCGCCACGTGACCTACAAGAACGGGTACTGCCTCGTGCTGTATTTAAGTCCGACGGACTATCACCGTATTCACGCGCCGGTAAGCGGTCAAGTCGTCGAGACGGAGCATGTGCCGGGCAAGGTGTATCCGGTGAACGAGTTCGGGCTGCGCCATATGAAACGCGTGCTAAGCCGCAACGAACGCTTGGTCACCTTCATTCGCCATGAAAGCGGCGAGATCGCCGTCGTCAAGGTCGGCGCACTGAACGTCAGCTCAATCCGCTACGTGAACGGGACCGCGCCGGCCTCCGTTACAAGAGGGGATGAGCTCGCTTACTTCGAATTCGGTTCGACCGTAGTGCTGCTAACGGAGAGCGGCACCTTCGTGCCGGATCCGGCGCTTCACGTCGGATCCAAGGTGAGGATGGGTCAGCGGCTCGGTACGCTCGTGCCCGCCGGAGAGGAGAACTGACGTGTTGCCAACGGGCGCCGCATCCCAAACGCCGCTTGCGGCAGGATTCAAGCCGTCCTCCGAGCATGGAACGACGTACCGCGTCCTGTTTGCGATTTCGCTTGTCCATCTCCTGAACGATTCCATCCAATCCGTTATTCCCGCCATCTTTCCGATCTTGAAGGATGCGATGAATTTGAGCTACTTTCAAATCGGGATGATTGGCTTCGTCATTAATGCAGTCGCTTCCGTTATGCAGCCGGTCGTCGGTCTGTATACGGATAAACGCCCCTCTCCGTTCATGCTGCCGATCGGCATGTTTTCCACGTTCCTCGGCATGCTCGGACTGGCCTATGCGCCCAGCTATCCGGTGGTGCTGATGTCCGTCGTGCTCGTCGGAATCGGCTCCGCCGTCTTCCACCCGGAAGGCTCGCGAGTCGCCTTCATGGCGGCGGGTCCGCGCCGGGGATTGGCGCAGTCGATTTTCCAGGTCGGAGGCAACGCCGGGCAATCGCTGGCGCCGCTCATGACGGCGTGGATTTTCGTTCCGCTCGGACAGCAAGGAGCGGTCTGGTTTACGCTCGTTGCCGGTGCCGCAATCGTGCTGCTGTTCTATATTGCCGGCTGGTACCGCAACGAGCTGCAAACGGCGGCACGCCGGAAGACGGTGCGCCCGGTCCGTCCGGCCAGTCCGGAACGGATGCGGCAAATTCGTATTGCGATGGCGGTGCTGCTGTTTTTTGTGTTCGCCCGCTCCTGGTACCATGCGGCGATCGCGCAATTTTATCCCTTCTTCCTGCGGGATGTGTACGGCGTTGCCATCGAAACGGCGCAATATTTTATTTTTACCTTCCTGGCGGCTGGCGCAATCGGCACCTTCGTCGGAGGTCCGCTTGCTGACCGGTTCGGCAAGCGCAACGTTATCGCGTTCTCCATGCTGGCCTCCGCTCCGCTCGCTCTTTTGCTTCCTTACGCGAGCCTCCCGGTCGTTGCGGTGTTGATGGGGCTGATCGGGGTAATCGTGCTGTCGAGCTTCTCGGTTACCGTCGTCTATGCGCAGGAGCTCGTCCCGGGCAACGTCGGAACGGTTTCGGGGCTCGTGATTGGACTTGCGTTCGGACTCGGCGCAATCGGCTCAGCCACGCTCGGCAAGCTGGCCGACCTGGCCGGCATTCAGGCGATCATCGAATGGACATCGGTGCTCCCCCTTCTTGGCATTGCTGCTTTGCTGCTGCCGAAGGACAACAAGCTGCAACAATGGAACATGGAGTGACGCGCAGGCAATCCTTTGATATAATGGTACGCAATACGAAAGCGATATGCGGAAGGATGGAAGACAGTGAATCCACTCGCGAAGCAATTAAACGATGCGATTGAGACGGGCAACCCCCATGTGTATGAGATGCTCTCCGGTCTCGGCAGGAGCATCTATTTTCCGAAGGTCGGCATTCTGAGCCAGTCCGCGGAAGCGAAAGCCAAGGCTAAGCGGTATAACGCAACAATCGGGATTGCAACGGAAGGCAACGTGCCGATGCATCTGGAGGTCATTCAGGAGACGCTTGCGGCTTACGAGCCGAAGGACCTGTATCCTTACGCCCCGCCGGAGGGCAAGCCGGAGCTGCGTAAGGCGTGGCGCGAGAAGATGGTGAAGGAGAATCCGGGGCTGGCCGGGAAATCGTTCGGCAACCCGATCGTAACGAACGCGCTGACGCACGGTCTCAGCATCGTCGCGGACCTGCTTGTCGATACAGGCGATACGGTCATTATCCCCGACAAGAATTGGGAAAATTATGAGCTGACCTTCGGTATCCGCCGCGGCGCCGAATTTTTGTATTATCCGCTCTATAACGAGCACGGCTTCTTCAATGCGGAAGGCTTGAAGCGTTCGATTCTCGCCTGCCAAGGAAAGGGCAAAGCAATCGTCGTGCTGAACTTCCCGAATAACCCGACCGGATATACGCCGTCCGCAGCGGAAGGCGCGGCGATCGTCGAGGCCATTCACGCCGGCGCTCAAGCCGGAATTAACGTTGTAGCCGTATCCGACGACGCCTACTTCGGGCTGTTCTTCGAGAACACGCTGCGTGAATCGCTGTTCAGCTCGCTCGCCGACCTGCATCCGCGCGTGCTGGCAGTGAAGGTGGACGGCGCAACCAAGGAAGAATATGTGTGGGGCTTCCGCGTCGGCTTCATCACCT
>JBEPYM010000020.1:6407-16620 GCA_041641375.1 Paenibacillus sp. | reverse complement strand
CTTCATCCGAATCGCTGCTCTCCGCACTGGAGCAGAAGACGCTCGGCATCATTCGCGCAACCGTATCGAGCTGCTCCCATCCCTCGCAGACGTTCGTGCTTCGGGCGCTTCAAGCACCTGAATTCGAGGCGCAGAAGCAGGAGAAGTTCGACATTATGAAGGGCCGCGCCAACCGGGTCAAGGCGATCCTCGACAACGGCAAATACGACGACGCGTGGACGTATTATCCCTTCAACTCCGGATACTTTATGTGCCTGAAGCTGAAGTCTGTCCAAGCTGAGACGCTGCGCGTGCATTTGCTCGACAAATACGGAGTAGGCACCATCGCACTCGGCGATACCGATCTGCGCGTCGCGTTCTCCTGCACGGAAGAATCGCAGATCGACGACATGTTCGCGTTGATTTACCAAGGCGTCAAGGATTTACTTGAGGTACCTGCAACATAGGACTCGCTGGTACACCCGATACCGTTCAGGTATTGGGTTTTTTCAATTGATGAAAATGGAGGGGAATGGGATGGCAATGGAACAGCCGACAAACTCTTGTTATGCGCTTTCCAAAGAAGAGGGCAAGGCGTATTGGTTTCTGGGAACTGTATTTGAGGTGAAAGCAACCGGCAAAGAAACCGGAGGTGCATTTAGTTTAATCGAAGAAATTAATCCACCCGGGGACGGTCCACCCTTACATATTCATATGGATGAAGACGAGACCTTCTATATTTTAGAAGGAGAGGTTACGTTCGCTGTCGGTGAAAAAACGATGCGCGCTGCTCCAGGCACCTTCGTATTCGCACCGCGGGGGATTCCGCACACATACAAAGTTGAAGGCGATCAACCCGCACGAATGTTAACCACGATTGTTCCTGCTGGATTTGAACAATTTTTTATCGAGCTGGGAACGCCTGCGCATGAATTCAAGTTGCCGCCAGATACAGTGACCACCGATATGGAAAAGCTGTATGCGCTCGCCAAGGAATATAACGTAATCATTTTAGAATAGTCGTGATCATTGAGCGGCAGTTGACTAAGGACAGCGTTTGAATCATTCAATCCGTACGCTACTGGCTTCTGCACAGTCGCTCACTACCGCCAACCGCGTATATAACAAACAAATCAATACTTCACCTGAAATTACCCTGGCAAAATCGTCCCGCCGCCTACCCGCAACCGCGCATCTTGTATGGAGTACATTTGAAAATGAGTGAAACGGAAATACCACGAGGTATCTTGTATGGAGTGCAGGTAAATTGGCAGTTTCGAAGATAATCACATTATGTGAGCGCTACCACATGTACCCCATACAAGATGGAGCCCGAAAATGGCGGATTTAAGCAAGTCATCATGTACTCCATACAAGATGGTCAGCCCGAGTCCGGCTCGTTCGCCAAACTGGATCGATTTACTGCTAGACGCAAGATAAACCGTGTCTTCAGCGGTAATGAACAACACCAATTTAAATAAGCCCATCTAACGATACAACAGCCGGAGCTGTGAGCCCCGGCTGCATATCTTACGATATTGTAAATGCATCTTACTCCTGCGTTACCTCCCCGCTCATCATTCGCGCTATGATGAAACAAAGCCCGACCTGCAGCAGCAAGCCGACCTTATTCGGTATCATGCTTGCGAAACTCACTTGCGGAACAGCCTGCGTATCGCTTGAATTGCGCGGAGAAATAGTGAAGCTCCATGCCCGCCGCTTCGGCGATCTCCTTCACCGGCCACCGCGTCGTCAGCAGCAGCTGCTTCGCCCGCTCCATTCTCCGGTTGAGGATGTATGCATTCGGCGTGCTGCCGGTCAACCGCTTAAACACACGATAGAAGTAATTGGGGTGATAATGGAGGAGCTCGGCAAGCTCCTCGACCGTAATTTTCTCATGAAGCCGGTCGTCAATATATTGAAGCAGCATCTGCAATTGTTCGAACGGTACGCTTTCCTCCATGCGGATTTCCCTGATATCGGCTTGTCCGATGCACGTCCATAGGATGTCCAGCATGATCGATTGAATCAAGAAAGCGGCGCCAACCTTATGGCTGCGCTCTTCCAGTGCAACGATCAGCCTGTCGAATTTCTGATAAAGCTCCTCTGGCGACTGCAACTCCATGCACGGGTTGACGCGGATCACATCGAATAAGGGCCTTGCCCCCAGCTGAGCGGAAAACTCACAAAAGTATCGCATATAGACGTTATCGTTCAGCCTGCGGTACGTAACCGGCACTCCTGCAGGAAAGATCAGCAGTTGTCCGGCGCGAGGAAAATACTCGTCGTTCCCGATTCGTACGTAGCCTTCCCCGTCCGTGATCAAGAACAATCGGTTATGGACCGGTACGAAGCCCTCTCGCCCCCAACGCGGCGAACATCGTTTCAGCGTCGTTTTGTGGACGTGCAGATTCATTCCCGCTAGGCAGCTGTTGATAAATTCGATAGAAGCCTGCACTTGCTCCGCCCTCCCGTTCCTAACTTAAAAAAAAAGGATGATGAACCTATGTCGGAAAATATTACTCATATCGCGTCACTCGATGATATCTACCACCTGATGCGCTTTTCGGATGATATTTGCGAGCCGATGAAGCAGTCGGGCCTCACACACTGGCGCTTCTCGCACTTCGGCAGCATTACCCGCTCCGGCGACGCCTTCACCGCCCAGCTGCTTGCCAAATACCGCAGCGCTTGGGCCGACCGCAAGCCGGAGGACAAGATCGAGCAGAAGCTCGCTTTCGTGATGGGCTGGCTGTGCCACCGGGCGGCTGACCGGGAGATGAAGCCCGTCTTCCACGAGCTCGATCCGAAGGACAAGCGAAAGACGCCGGGACTGTCTGACGTAAGCATATACAATGACGCCTTTATTTTCAAACAATATTATGCGGGACGCAATCACCCCGAAGTGAAGGAAGCCTTGTTCGAGCGGGGAATGGAAAGCCTCCAGGCCGCCAATTTCACGGACGTCGAAGCGACGAAGGAATTGTTCCGGGTCATCCTGCAAAACAATTTGATGGAGATTCATACATTCATCCCGGACAAAGGCGATATCGAGGGCTGGCTCGACAGACTATTCGTCCTACAGCAAAAATTTACAGTCGATTTGGAGCGGTACGCCAAGGCTGTCAACGATCCGGACCCGGATTTATGGCACCGATACATTGTAGAAGTGAACTTCTATCAGGCTGATGAGCCGCTGCTTGCGCTTGTAAACCGAATTCGACAAGGCGGTACGGCGACTGCTGAAGAAGTTCGCGATGCCATCGCACAGGATACCCAGAGCCACTATGCCAGAATCCTGCAAACCGGGTATAAATACCTTGTCGTCGCCAGCCGCTTTTTCACCGGCGCTATGCCGGAAAGCGAGCTGATGGAGCAGCTCGATGTCGGCAAGCTCGGCAAAAACGGCATGGTCGTATAGTCGTCTCTCGAGACGCATAGAAAATCGGAAGCGACGTTACAAGTCGCCTCCGATTTTTTTTCATCCGAAAACCAACGGCTCTATTTCCTGTTACTTGCCTGCGCGCTTCAGCTGCTCATTGCGAACCTTCACAATTTCGTCCGCCCCAAGCTTTACATAGTTTTCTTTGAATTTGGCGATCGAGTCGTCGGTGATTGGAGCAGCCCCCATAATGAACTTCACCGTCTCCTGTTCAAAGAACTTGTTGACTTGTGCCGTCTTCTCCTTCAGTACCTCAAGCTCCTTACTGGTCGGTACGAGCAGCGGATCAACCGGCTTCACGATATACGATTTATACATCGCATCACGGGCTTTCACGCGTTCGGACAAGCCTGCCAGCTCCGGCAGCAGCGTCCCGCGCAGTCCGCGGTAGGAGGCTCCGATTTTCTCCAGCTCATTCAAAGATGTCGTTGGAGTCGAATATTTCTCCGTCGGCACAGGCTTGCCGTCCTTCATCGTATACGACACGCCTTCTACGCCGTAGTTCATCAAGATTTGACCTTCCTTGCTGTAGATATAATCCAACAGCTTCACAGCCGTTACCGGATCCTTAATGCGCGGGGACAATGCTACATTGCCGCCGTCAACGGAAGGACGTCCCATAATTGAATTCACCCCGGACGGTGCGGCGAATGGCGGGATCCAATACACATTGTACTTCGTATTTGCATTCGCTTGCTTGGCTTGATCCGTCAAGTAATCGGGACGCGTACGCGTATCCCAGGTGACGAACGACTTGTTGTTCAGCATGCGCTCCTGCCACTGATTCGTCTTCAGTGACGCAAATTCCATATCCAGAAGCTCTTCCTTGAATAGACGATTCATATAAAGCAGCATATCCTTAAACTCCGGATTATTCGCGGCATGATCATACTGCTTTTTCTTGTAGTTGTAAGCGATACCGCCCGTCGACTCGATAATGCCCGTGAACTGGCCGAGCATAACCGATACGATGCCGCCCGGTCCGTCCACCGCACGATTGACGAGCGGGTACGACTTCGGATTTTTATCCTTGAACGTCTTGAGCACTTGATAGAACTCATTCATATCCTTAGGCGCTTTCAGGCCGTATTCTTCCGCTAGATCCTGACGCCACATCCACGAACGGAAAAACTGATCCGGCTCGAGGTTAATAAGGGGCAGACCGTAAATTCCGTTGTCAACCGGGGAGGTAACGGCGACCTTCGTATCCGGATGCTCCTGAAACAGCTTCTTGATGTTCGGCGCATGCTTGTCGATCAGGTCGTTCAGCTTGAGGAAAGCACCATCCGGTCCGAATTTCACCATCTCTTCCGGCTTTACAAGCATAAAGTCCGGTACCTCATTCGTAGAAATCAGGATCTTCGATTTCTCATCATAGCCTTCGTTCGGAACCGGCATAATGTCAAACGTGACATTCGTGCGCTTCGCCAGCTCCTTCAATACGGGTAAGTCGCTCTTAACCGGAGCCTCTGGCTTTTCTCCAATCATATACTTGTACGTTACCGGCTTGTCGGATACCGGATTTTTGCCGGCAGCCGCTTCTTGCGCTTGACCGGATTTACCGGCATCCGCCGGCTTTTCTGCCGCAGGCTTTCCTCCACCTGTGCAGCCAGCGAGCAGAGAAACCGCCATCGCAGAAGCTGTAAGTACCGTTGTCGCTTGTTTACGCAGTTTCATGTGAGACCCTCCCAAGTTCATTTTGTATATAGCATAGGTTCGGGGTGAACCTATCACTATCCTTTTATGCCGCCAATCATGGCCCCTTGAATGAAATACTTCTGGATGAACGGGTACACGCAGATGATCGGCAGTGTCGCAACCATGACGGTTGCATATTTAATCGTCTCGATGATGACGACCTCGTCGCCGCCTTCGCCTTGCTTGGCTGCCTGGGAAGCGGCGCTTCCGGAAATGACGACGTTTCTCAGGAAGATTTGAAGCGGATACAAGTTTTTGTCGGACAGGTAGATTAACGCTCCGAAGAAGGCGTTCCACTGCGCTACTGCCGTAAACAGCCCTACCGTAACGAGTACGGGCATCGAGAGCGGCATGACCACTCGGATCAGTGTCCCGAACGAACCGCAGCCGTCGATTGTCGCCGCATCTTCCAGCTCCTCTGGGATCGCTTCAAAGAACGTTCTCATAATGAATAAATAAAAGGTGTTGACCGCGCCTGGAATGATAAGCGCCCACATCGTGTTGTACATGCCCAGCGATTTGACGACAAGAAAGCTTGGGATCAATCCGCCGCTGAACAGCAAGGTAAAGCCTGCAGCCATGAGCAGCGGTCTTCGAGCGATTAGACGCTTCTTGGAAAGCGGATATGCCGTCAGCGCGGTGAAAAATACGGTAAACGCCGTTTGGGTGATCGTATACCGGATGGTGTTCCAGTAGCTCCGCCAGATCGTATCATCCGCAAACACCCTTTCGTAGGCATCAAAGGTAAATCCCTTCGGATAAAGCACAACATCCCCGTTAATGACAAGTGCCGGATTGCTGAGCGACGCGACCCCCACATACCAGAAGGGATATAGCGTAATCAGAATCAAAAGCAGCATGAGCAGCACATTGACTACATCAAACAATTTGGAGCCGAAGCTCTCCTTGACGTTCCGATTTCGATTCACAGTTCCACCTCCGCTACCATAAGCTCGTCTCCGAGTATTTGCGTGCTGCCTTGTTAGCGGCGACAACGAGCACAAGTCCAACGACGGATTGTATGAGTCCGATTGCGGCTGCATAGCTGTAATCCGCTTCCAACAGCCCTCGGCGATAGACGAATGTATTGATCACGTCCGCCGTCTCATACAGCAGCGGGTTATACATCAAAATAATTTTCTCATAGCCGACCTTCAAAATATTGCCGACGTTCAGAATCAGCATAATCATAATGACCGGAATCATCCCGATAAAGGTTACGTGCCGGAACAGCCCCCAGCGGTTCGCTCCGTCCATACGGGCCGCCTCATAGAGCGTCGGGTCGACCCCCGCGATTGCTGCCAGGTAAAGAATCGTGCCCCACCCAATACCCTGCCATATTCCCGATGAGATGAAGATGGTACGGAACCATCCCGGATCCCCGAGGAAATAGATCGGCTTCTCGAAGCCTAGATATTGGGTCAAAATGTGGTTGACAATGCCATATGACGGCGACAGAAAATTAACGATCATCCCTACAATTACAACCGTCGAGACAAAATGAGGCAAATAGCTGATGGTTTGGACGACCCGCTTGAACAGCACACTGCGCAGCTCATGCAGCAGGGCCGCCAGGACAATCGGAGCAGGGAATGCCCAAAATAATTCATAGATGCTGATGAGCAAGGTGTTCCTCACCAGCGTCCACGCACCCGGCATATTAATGAAGCTCTCAAAGTGCTTCAGCCCTACCCACTGGCTTGCCAATATGCCCTTGGCAATGGAATACTTCTTGAATGCGATAATAACGCCGTACATCGGAATGTACTCAAAGATGATGTAAAACAAAATGCCGGGGATCAGCATGACGTACAGCATCTTGTCCTTGCGAAAGCGAGTTTGCAGGTCCTTCCACTTCTCCATCCTGGCTTGTCTCTTTCGCTCGGAAGGGTTCAGCGTTACATGAGTCTGACTGGCTTGCATCTCTGTTCCTCCCTCTCCCTGTTCTCGGTGCCTGCCTACTCACACCTTAACGGGTTCGGAAACAAAAAAGAATCCCCTCATATTTTTGAGCGGGATTCCGATTTTTTTCTTGATATCATGCGGGTTTTTCTTCGTTGTCAGCAAATTTTCGGAATGCCCGCAAATTTGCCGATCAACCGCCGGCGCTTATTTCATGCGATATACCGTGCGAAATTTGCTAGGTGTAATCCCTTCATACTTCTTGAAGATCGCATTAAACGATTTATAGGATAAATACCCGACCTTCTCCGAGATATCTTCGATCCGCTCATCCGTCTCCAGCAGCATTTCCTTCGCTTTTCCGATCTTGACCTTGTTGACATAATCCACATATTTGTCCCCGACATTTTCCTTGAAGCTTCGGCTGAAATGACCGAGCGACATCCCGTAGCGATCCGCAAAAAATTCCAGCGAAAGCGCATCCTGGTAATGCTTCTGAATATAGTCGGTGACCTCCTCGAACATCCTGGACTTCGCCCCCGCCATCTCCTCCGGGGCAAAGAGCAGCTCGCACGCTCGCACAAAAATTTGCTTCAGCTCCGCCTCGTCCAGGCTTTCGTCAATTCCCGTCTTCAGATCGGCATATTTGTCGATCGTAAAATCCTCATACCGGGCATACGCGGTGCGTGCGATCGTATTCAGTAAATCATGACTGATCTGCTTCATCGCTCGAGCGGGTATTCTCCGCTTCTGACAGTCATCCAGCCTCGACAGCACATAATCCAGCAGCTCATCCTTCTCCGTGGCGCTCACCCAATACGATATTCGATTCACCTCATCAACCGTCAGGAACGACTCGGCACTGTCCAGCGCATCATGCCGCCGCTCGAGCAGCACCTCAATCCCGGATGAGAACGGACGCTCTTCGAGCAGCTCCAGCGATTGCACGTAAGCTTCGCGAAGTCCGCCAATCTGATCGATCGTCGGACCCGCCGCGATCGCTGCAGTCAAATAAGGACTGTATACGGCCAGTGTCTCCTTCATCCGTTCGGCAATTGATCCAGCCGTCAGCTTTCCTGCGTTCTCGTCGATACCGACGATGCATACGAGCAGTCCATTCTTCGGCTCAGCAGTCCACACAGACGCGAGCAGCTGCTTGATTCGCCCTTTCGCCTCCTCCAGCATCAGCGCTTTCCGGTTCTCGGGCCAATCCCTGGTCGAATTCCTCCATAAGTATTCAATGGACAGCACCAGCTTCCGCTGATCCGGCTGGACGCCCAGCTCGGCCAGATCCGGCTCCGGCAGCCAGCCAACCTCATCCTGCCCCCGCAGCCGCTGGATCAACCAATTCTCCAATACCAGAGGCTGAAATCTGGTAATTTGCTTCGATTTCTCCATATGATCGGTAATCATGTCAATCGACCACAAACGGATATAGTCCAGCTCGTTCTTCGGCTGCCCGGTATTCATCCGGAACGCCCCTAGCTGCTCAATATTCGATTTAATTACGCCGATCGGACGATACATCCGCCTGCTGATATAATAAGAAACGACAATCCCGGCCGAGGAGAACAGCACGAGAAACAGGAGCGAAATATTCTTTATTACAGTTGCCGGATGACGCAAAAGCTCCAGATCGACAATGCTGACAAACTTCCATTGGTTGAAGCTCGACGTCACATAAGTCAGTTTGCGCAGCTTGCCGTCCAGCTTAACTTCCGCCGCACCCTGCTGCTGGCTGTCAATTTGCCGGAATATCGCTTCCGGCTCGATTCGCATCTGTCCCGAATGGGTAATGACGGTACCGTTTCGATCCATTATCAGCGTATCCCGGCCATCGTTGTAAGGAACGTCAATCAGCTTCCGCAGCATATTCTGATCAAGATTCAGGACAAGAAATACCTTCGGTGACGAAATATAGGGATAGCTGGTGACAACCGTAACCGACGGGTAGCGCAGGGAAACCTGATGCGTCAAATATTCTCTTCTTTCAATGACGGCGTTCACGAAATGCATGCTTCTTCTGGACCCGAACAAGCTCTTGAATGTAGCGGGGTCCATATTCTGAAACACATTCTCATGCTGAAAAAACACATCCGCCTTGTAATGGCCATCCGGACTAATGACATATTGATTTTCAGGGAAGTACAGGTATGCCCCCCGAATCAGATCCCGGTTCATCATCATATCCTTCAGCTGCTTGATGGCCGTCTCCAGCAGCAAACGCCGTTCCACCGTTCCGATTCGGTATTCCTGCCCTTGAAATCCGCGCATATCGTCTAGCAGCATTTGCACCGACTGCGAGCCGAGCGTTTCAAATACGCTGCCTTGCAGCGAATTCAGGAACGTGTCCACATTGCGGGTAAAGCTGTTCATGAGAATAACGTTCGATTTTTCTACCTCATCCTCAATTTTTTCGACGGAATAGAAATAGCTGATCATCGCCCCGACGATTACGGGAATGACGATCAGCGTAAAAGAGTTTATGAAATAGTACCAGAATACCCGATTGTTGCGAAACGCGGGCCACAGCCGTATGCCGGATCTCATCGTTGTGCGTGCTCCCCCTGTGTTTAAGCGCTTTCTCCTATCATACCTTGTTCCGGGGGAAAAATGAACCTTTCACCGCACGCCAATCATATCCTCATTTTTTCGCTGTACCCTGATAATTTCTGCTGCACGCGCTCCGCCCTTGTATGTTTACATACTGTAACAGCGGATCTCGTAGACAGCCGCCGACGGATCTCCATTCGTCGCATGCACGACCACCCTCAGGCGGCTGGTCGTCACCGGCTCCGCCAGCTTATGAATCCGGTGGCGCTGGTAGTTGCCGCGTTCGCGATGCGCTTCCTCCCAGCGGCCGTTGCGCCAAACTTCAATTCCATATTCTTTCGGGCACTGAGGATCGCGATACAGCGGCGGATAGTGATGGTATTCCTGAAAGAGATGACCCGGGAAAGTAAGCTCCACCTGAGCAATTCGGCGTTCCTCCGCCCAATCGAGCTGCAACCATTGCGGCAGCGGCTGTCTCGGGTCCGAACGCCACAGATTCGTATCCGCATGCGGGCGGCTTACTCCGCTGTTGGCGTGATGAGCGCCGTAACATGGCTGTGGCGGCTCGATGCGGAAGCTCATACACCCCTTCCGACCGCGCATCCTGCCTTCGCTCACCTCAAAACCGGACCAATGACC
>JBEPYM010000020.1:0-6397 GCA_041641375.1 Paenibacillus sp. | reverse complement strand
CTCAATCGTTCCTGCCGGATGCCAGATCAGCTGCTCGTTCGGCAGAAGGTCGATTCTTGCATATCCGCACGGCTCTACTCCCTTCAGCTGTATATCCCAGTCCACCCAGAGCCTCTCGCCCGGAGGTACGGTCAGTATCGTACGCGCGAGCTCCTCACCCGTATCCGAGCGGTAATCCCAGATATGACGAACTCGCTGCAGCACAGCCGTCACCACTTGATCGACGCCGCTCCGGTTGCTGAGGCATACGCCCACCTTCCGCAGTTCGCTTGAGCCGATTGCAATCCATTGGCCGGTGCGGTCGTTCAGCGGCTGCTCGGCGGGCTTGCGCTCGCCTGCCGGTGGTTGCGGACGTGTCTGATCCCAGCCGCGCAGAAGATCGACGCCGCTCCCTCTGCTCTCCGGTCCGACCCCGTAGCTGAGCGCTTCGCTGCTTGCCGTCACATTCGCCTGCCGCGCCAGGTCGGACGAATCCTCATTCCGGTAGTTCGGAAGGAAGCAGCCGTCGCGCAGCAAGGTTTGCTGCAACTCGCTAATCGACGTCTTCGGCACGTCGCCAATCGGAATATGCTTCACCAGCGCTAGCGCCGCAGCCGTTCCGGCCGCCTGCCCCATCAGCGCCGTTGTCGCCATGACGCGAACCGTACCGAGCGCAACATGAGTCACACTAATGTTGCGGCCTGCCATCATCAGGTTGTCGACGTCCTTTGCAATCAGGCTTCGCAGCGGAATCCCATAAGGGCCGCAATATTTCTTGACGTCAGCCTTCACATGGTAGCCTGCCGCCGCCTGCGGTTCGCTGGTGCCGGCAAGTAAGCCGCCCGGTGTATGGAGATCGAGGAACCAGCCGCCGAACGCAATTTCATCGGGGAACACCGTCAGGTTAAGCGGATCGTGCTCGGTCATGAAATATTGACCCATGATGCGGCGGCTCTCCCGCTTGCCCGGCACCTGCCCGATCCACTCCAACGCATAGGTCGAGGCAAGCTCCTTCGTTAGCGGGTCCCGGTTCTTGATCCAATCCCATACCCCTAGCGTATATCGGGTCAGCTCATGACGAATGTCCTCCGCATCATAGATCGTATGCCAGGGAACCCCGATCTCGATCCACCAGTAGCCGCCCCGAATATCGTAAGGCACCCTTCCCTGCTTGTAGAAGAAATCCGGGTTGTCCAGCTTGACCGCCCATTCCGGAGGCTGGAACGGGACGGGCTTGCCGGTATCGACTGCGCGGAAATGGATCGAATTGCCCATCGTATCGCCGCTGGCGACCGACGGCGCGTGCGACTCCTGGAACTCGTCTCTTCCCTCGCTGCCCATACGCCATTCACAGCCGGCCATATCAGCTACTACGCCGTCGCCCGTACAATCGATAAACGTCTCGGCCTGAAATTCAATCTCGGTTTCCGCGTTCGCCACATAGCCGATGACGGAGCGAATGCGGCGCTCGCCGTCCTTGATCACGCTGCGGATGGAGGTATTCAGCCTGACGGTCAAATTCGGCGTGCTGACCGCCATGTCGTACAGCACCATATCCCAGACGCTGTTCATGCCGCCGTTCTCGAGAATTTCCTCATGATTGCGGGCGCGCTCTTCAATCAGCAGCTCCGAAAGAATGCCCGTCTCTCTCGCATAAACATGGAACTGCGCCGCCCCGTGCGTCGTTACGCGTATTTCCGAGGAGCTGTTGCCTCCGAATACCGGACGATCCTGCACAATGCATGCTTTGGCACCCTTGCGCGCCGCAGCCACTGCTGCACAGAAGCCAGCCAGTCCGCCGCCGCATACGACGATATCGTAATGCTCCACTTTTTGCCTCATCATCACGGATCGCTCCTTATCACCTTTTATTTACACGTGTTAATTTTGTTGAAAAAAGAAGCCGGTTCAGCATGGAACCGGGTATTGCTACCTAGCGGTTGAGATGGGAATCTCTTGCCAGCAGTTTGCCTTGCAGGATGATATCCTCCTGCGGCTCCCCGTCGAGCAGCTTCAGCAAAGCGTTCATCGCAAGCTGTCCGACTTCTTCGCGGGGGTAATGCATGACCGTCAGGGCTGGCGAGGTTTGCGAGGACATGAGTATGTCCTCACAGCCAATCACGGACATCCGCCGCGGGACATCGATACCGTGACGCCTGCATGCGTCAAGCGCACCAATCGCCATCAAATCGTTCGCGCATACGATAGCCGTGAAGGCCGGCTGTTGCAGCAGCACACTCAGCAGCGCTTCCGTCGCCCGCTCGAACGTCCCCTCGCCGGCAATGATTTGTTGGTCGCCGCAAGTCAGGCCGGAAGCAGCCACCGCCTCAAGGAATGCTTTGCAGCGATGCCGGTAAGGATGCCTCGGGTCGCTGTGGGTCATGAAGGCGACGTGCCGATGGCCGGAACGTTCCAGCTGATGAACGATTTCGTGCATCTCGCGCCGCCAGTCAACGTCAATCACGGGCATATCCGGTATTCGCTCAGCCGGCGTAGTGACGCTCAGAATCGGCATACCCGCCTTACGAAATTGCTGGTACGTGGAAGCACGCAGGCTTTGTCCGAGAAGCACGATCGCGTCGACCCTGCCGATCAGGAGCCGCGGCAAATCCGCCTCTCGATCTGCAGAATACGTCTGTACGAACATGAAATATCCGCTTCGGCGCGATGCGCTCTCGAGTCCGAGCAGGATGCCCATCTCGAACGGATTGCCCATGTGATTGACAAGCACCGCAATTTGCTGCGACTTGCGCAGCTTCAGACTGCGCGCGACCGGATTCGGCCGGTAGCCGAGTTCCTCGATGGCGGCCAGCACGCGCCTCCTCGTCTCTTCCTTGACGTTCGACTTCCCGTTCACGACGAACGATACGACCGCTTCCGACACACCTGCCCGTTCGGCCACTTGCTTTCTTGTTGCCAATCTGAAAGTCTCCTTGCATGAGCCTATTTTGTTTACACGTGTAATTAACCTGATTATACGTTGGGCAGCGAGCTTTGTAAAGAACTATTCGTAAACCTTCAATGCAACAATTTCCGCACGCGGACATCCGTTCGTCGCTTCCACGACGATGCGCAGGCGGCATGCCGTCACAGCGCGATCCAGCGTATGCACCTGCTTGCGCTTGCGGTTGGCGGTGACTTGCTGTACGACAACCCATTCACCGTTCGGCTGCTCCAGCTCGATCCGATAATCGCGGACCAGCTCCGGGATGACGCGGAACGGCGTCTCGTGATGATGCAGGTTAATCAAGTCTTCGTTCACATCGTCGTTAAAGATCACATGTACTTGAGCTACGATCACCGGCTCGTTCCACGCAAGCTCCAGCCATTGCGGCTCGCTCGCGGCGATCGGCTCGGACACCCACATATGCGGACCGCCGTAAGGTCTCTGGATGCCGTCGACAGCACGCTCCGGCGCATAAGCTTCGGTAGGTGCATGAGTGCGGATGCAAGCCGCCTTGCGCACCAGCTTCTTCATGCTCCACTGCACGACCGGCTGGCTCTCGTCATGCGCCTCGAGATGCTTCGACGTGCGCGGCGCTTCTCCGCGGCTGAAGCAGAGCACGCCTGTTAGCGGTTCGTGCGAGAGATGAATATGCACATGCTCGGCTGCCTTGAGCACGAGGAAAGCGTTCTGCGGCGCGGACGGCGCCCATTCCGCCGGGAATGCGATCCATTGCCGCTCGCCTGCCTCAGCACGTACCGTCGCGCTGGCTTCAAGCTGATGCGGCACGTAATTTTCCGGTCGTCCGGTGCTCCATACCTCCAGCGTTAGCACTGCCGTCGCATCCAGATCAAGCAGCAGCTCGATCCCCTGCAGCCGCTCTACCGGCAGGAGAATGCCGAAGTCCTGCGTCAGTGCAAGCCGCTCCGCGGATTGCTCCACCGAGATATTCCGCAAGGAAGACGAAGCCCGGATCGCGGAGGCACGGGGAGCGTGATCAAGCGAATCGTCCGCGCGCAGCCCCAGTACTGATGCATCCTGCCGGACGAGCGTTTGCTGCAGCAGCGCCAGATGCGAATCGTGCAGCTCGCGCGGCGAAATTTGCAGCTGCGCGCAGAGCGCCGCGCCGGTGCCGGCAGCCTCGCCTATAACCGCACAGGTAGCCATAACGCGAGTTGTGCCGAACGCGACGTGTGTAGCTGAAATATCGCGGCCCGCCATCAGCATATTGCGAACATTGGCGGAATACAGCGAACGGAACGGAATATGATAGTTGCCGTCCATATGAAGATGCTTGGAGCCGCTCTCAGTCGAATACATGCCTTGCGGCGGATGCAGATCGATGGACCAGCCGCCGAAAGCGACGCGATCGGCGAATTCGCGCTGTGCGACGATATCATGCTGATTCAGCATATAATCACCGACAAATCGCCGGTATTCCCGTTTGCCGGGAATCGAGCCGACCCATTCCAGCACCATGTTCGCCGCATCGAATTGGCCCGAATTTTTAATGTAATCCCAGATTCCGTAAATGACCGCCCACAGCTCGTCGCGAATACGCTCGTTGTCGTGTACGGTATCGAGCTCCCCGCCCCATTCGATCCACCAGTAGTGGCAGCCGGAATCGCCGCTGCGGATGACCCTTTTCATCGGAATTGTCGTCTGGGTAATATCCTTCGCAAAGCTTGGAGGAATAAAGGTGACCGGGCGACCGGCATCCTTCGTATAGAACAGCAGCGTGCTGCCAAGCGTAATGTCGTCGGCCACCTCCGGAGCCCACGGCTCCTGGAATTCGGAGAACGCCTCGCGTCCGATCCGGTATTTCGCACCGGCGAGGAATCCAACGAGCCCGTCCCCGGTGCAGTCCAGAAACACCTCGCTCTCAAAGCGGATTTCACGCTCGGACGCCATCATCCAGCCCGTGACGGAGCGGATCACGCGATTGTCCTCCTCTCCATCCGCCTCCACCTCATGCACGTCCGTATTCAGAAACAGCTGAATGTTCGGCTCGGCACGGACCGCTTCCAGCACCGTGACATCCCATAAATAAGGGTTCCCTTCGGGATTGCGGTATTGGTTCTCGACAAACAACTCCCCCATAATGCCGGTTTCGCGCGCATAACGATGTACGCCGTGAGCCGTCGCACCGCAAACCCACACCCGCACCTCACTGCTCGAATTGCCGCCCAGCACCGGTCGATTATTGACAAGCGCCACCGTTCGACCAAGACGCGCAGCTGCAATGGCCGCATTCACGCCCGCCAAACCGCCGCCCACTACTGTAATATCCGTTTTCACCGTTTCCTTACGCATGAGATCGCCTCTTTCATTATCTTTAATTTCATTGTAAAATGGCGATAACGCGAAGTACATGCACAGTTCGATCATTGATTTATCTTAAATTTCACTATTGGAGGGTGTTGGATCTGGCAACGCTTGTCACCCATAATTTCTGGAAGGAAAAAACCGAGTTTTTGCTGGAGACCGATACGTACCCATATTGGGTCATGTTTGCGGTTGAGCGGGGGGCATTCCGGTTTCGCATCGGTAATCGGGAGGAGTTTGCGGAAGCTGGCGATATTGTCGTTTGTCCGCCGGACACCGGGTTTTGGAGATGGACGGAAGGTAAGCCACTGACCTTTCATTTCGTTGCGTTTGAAGCCGATACGGAGTCTGCGGGAGTGGAGGATTGGCCGATCGGCAAATGTACGCCGGTCAACCAGACAAGGTATATGGACAATTTGATGCTTCTTGCCACTGTGTCGAATCCTGCATACAAAGAACATGTTTTGAACGACATACTCTATATGCTCCGCTATGCGAACGAGCCCCTGCAGAGGGCATCCGAAGCGCCTGCTCCGGATGCTGATATGCAAGAGGCTGCGCAGAAGTTAAAAGCTCAAGCTTACGAGGGTGTGCGAATGAAGGATATCGCCCAGTCTCTCGGGCTTAGCCAGGTGCAGTTTACACGCAGATTCCGGGCTGCGTTCCGCATCGCTCCGCTCGAATACGTTACAACCTTGCGGATGCATCATGCCTGCAGACTGCTCGCCGATACTACCCTGAAGCTTGACGATATTGCAAGACGTTGCGGTTATGAGAACGGGTTCTACTTCAGTCGGGCATTCACAGCACACACTGGCATTAACCCGTCCGAGTACCGCAAGCGGCACCGAGTGTAACTGTCGACTTGGTGGCGGTCCTGAAGAATGCCTCGTGTTCAATGGAGCGCACAGATAACAGCTCGATGATTTGCCCTTGTCGCTGCTGTCCGTCTTCCATTCTTGCTACCGAATCCACAGTTTCCATAACTGCCAATTTTACTTGACCCATATCCTGCTTCAGCTCAGATACGTCTTCCTTCAGCACCGCCACGTCCTGCTTCAGCACCGTTACATCCTGCTTCAGCTCGGATACGTCTTCCTTCAGCACCGCCACGTCCTGCTTCAGCACCGGTACTTCCTGCTTCAGCTC